>NZ_JAQQDB010000035.1:0-80370 GCF_046030135.1 Caballeronia jiangsuensis | reverse complement strand
GGTGAGCACGCTCCGGGACGTGTGCCTCGCGTTTCCGGTCGCCCAGCCAGGCGAGGCAGATCGTCAACGCTGCTACGCCGAGATCCATGCGTACGATTACCCGGAACGCGCTTACACAGACTCGGCTGTTTGAGCTATAAGGCTGTTTTGTTGCCTCTCTGATGCCCTCATTCGTGAGGGCATTTTTCATGAGGCCGGCGCGCTGTCTTCTCTTTATGCGGTAACCGTTTGAGGTTTGAAGTAAAGCAGCTGGATGGGCAACCATTCATAGCGATGGCTGTATGGGATAGGCACCTCCGCAGTTCCGGCATGCTGTTGCACAAAATCAAAGATGGCGGCCTGGAAGCTTTTCCAGAGGTCGTCGGCTTTCGTAAATACCAAGAAGTCTCCCAGCGAGTCAATGAGACTTGTCGCCCGGTCGACGCCACGCGTATAAAAGACGATATCGCTTCCGATTGCCTTGAATCCGAACTCTCGGTTGCCGCTCACGGGGTGCTTTGCGTCCTGGCTAAAGGCGGTTTCTATCGTCGTGAATGTCCAATGGTCCGTCGCAAACGCGGAGACGACAACTGCTCCGCGGTCCGCCGTAACGATGCCGATGGGTGATGCTACCTTCATCGCGACATCGACCACCGCGCCAAGCGCGGTTGGTGAGTTCCATACTGGACCGTCGATATTAGGTTCGAGGGGTTGAAAGTCTGAAACCGTGGTGTCCACAAATTTATTGATGTTGAGGCGGATGTGGTCCAGCAGTTCTTTTGGCGACATCGGTATTGTGGAGTTCAGGCTTGGCATCTTTGTGATTCGGACAGGGTAAAAATCGACGTTGACCGGGCCATATGCATCCTGGATACGCTGAACACTCATACCTCGGGCCTGTAATCCCTGCTGGATCGGGGCGGGTGGGACGAAATTCAACAAATCGGCCCATGCCGCAACGTCTGAGATGCTGGCGACGTTCTCGGCGTTTACGTCGGCTCCCGGTGCACCGGTATCTCCCGGTGCGGCCAGTTGCTGCGCCAACGAGTCCGAGGCGCTTTTCAGCGCGTCCGGGTTGGCGTAGCCGACCATGCTTTTGAGGCTTTGCGCCCGCTGATTAAGGTCGTCAGCGGTGCGGCCCAGGCTTGCTGGGGGAGAGCCAACTCCGGAAGGCGTGCCGGAGCCACCGCCGACGGTCGTGGTGCCAGTTCCCGTCATGCCGGCTCCGGCTGCAGGCGCCGACGCAGCACCTGAAGGTGACGCGGGCTTGGTCTGTTGAGCGACCTGTCCGGAAAGAAGCTTTCCAATGAGATCTGTCTTTTGGGCCGGCGTGAGACTGCTGTTATTGATATCGTCCATCAAGGCCTTACGATTTTGCCCTTGAAGTGCCTGAGAAGCGAGTGTCGTCGCGTTGTCAGAAAGTTTGCCGAGCATCGTACCGGTTTCTTGTAGCCCAGACTGGTCGCGGAATATACCCGGTGTACTGAGTACCTTTAGCGCGCTGGCCATTCCGGTCGGGTCGGGTAATGAACCCGGATTGACAATGTTCACCGTGCTTTGCGGGAACGGGGTAGGCGTAAGCCCGGTCGGCGTTTGCGCGCGCGAACTGGAGTCCAGAGGCTGAATGTCTGAAGGTGCGAACTCGATGGGGGACGTTTGCCAGTCCCAGTAACGGGTGTTGTCGATGATCTCGCTGGCGTTGCAGTGCCCGAGCTTCGCTTCGCCGAAGACTCCCCGCGTCGGAAGAGTTAGAAGTTGCTCGATGAACATGTCCTCCGGATCCGGTTCAGGAGGGCTGTCAAAGAGTTGATTCACGACTGCTTGCATCTGGTCGCGAGCGTTCATTGGAAACGCGACGTAGGTTCCCGAGACTTCGAGCGCGCGATTCTCGATCAGGTCGAGAAGAGGAACATTATTGAGCGTCCAGACGGTGAAGCGCATAGCCCGTTCGTTCGGGTCTTCGTTCAGCCACACCGCTCGGTTGTAGTGGTACTGATTTAGCTGGAGATGACTGTATAAGCGATCGACGCACGAACGTTCCCCCTCCGTAAGTCTCATCCTAGGCGACGGAGGGGTTTCGGGGGCTGGAGGTCGATTGGCAGAAACAATTACGTTCCGATTTGCTTCTGTCGTATTCTCAGTAAAATATAACCCCTCGGTGTGCCCGAGAAAATATTCTTTGCCGCCTTCGTCGATTGCCGTGACGTCGACGGACCCCACAGTCGTATGATACTGGTTACCCGCGCTGGCGTTTGGATCTGCCTGCTCTGGCGTAAAGTGCAGGGATATAAAGCCAACCTTGCTCCATTCGATCGGACCGGTAGCTGGCACGCCCTGGCCAAGGAAATGGGCGTCGATATCATTGAAGCGAGCATGATCCGCGATTTGATCACTTATCCCGTCGGGCCCCCTAAGAACAGTCTCGGTTGTACCGACTGCGTTGCTAGGGTCGCGGATCTTGCATGTGACCTGGCATTTACCGGTCCTGCCCCCGGGGGATGTTGTCCAGAACTTAAACTGAAACATGGTGAACTTGATATTACCGGGAACCGGCGCCGCCACCGGGGGATCATTCGTCAGCGCATACAAACGTTCCATCGCGTCGAAACAAGGAAGCAGTCGGTCGTCCAGCAGGGCGGATTCCAGGATGGCTCGACGTGGAATTACGTCACGTGGGCTGGAGAACGACTTGAACTGGTTCGTGTAGTCGACCAACAACGCGGGCCGTGGCGGATTTGACGCAAGTCGGGTCACGACCCGATAGTGCCGAAGCACCTCGTAATAAAGCATCGTCAACGCGTGGGAATGGTTGTAGTTCGCTACCACCCTTGTCTTCAAGTCGGTCTTTTCGGCCTGTGCCGATTGGACGACGACCGTTGACCTCAGCTCGCGAAGCGCGGTCGATGCCTGATGGAATGCGTCGACGATATTTTGCGTCGTATCCGCCACGAGATTCCTCGTTCCTCCGCTACTGGAACTGCTCCCTCCGATTGCCCCGGTCAGCCCTGCCGCCACGCCGCTATAGGCACCTGCGATGCTGAGGGCTGCGCCCGCCATAAACGAGTGTCCTTCTTGCAACTCCGTCAATGCAGCATGAACTGTCTCATTGAGTGACCGGTCACGTACTTGGTCATGCGTCAGCGATTCGCTGAACCCTGTGTCTTCGGTCCGGCTCGCGGTGTCTGAACGCGACCAGTCGACTATGGCGAGTTTGACCACTTCGCCCGGCGCCAGTGGAAGGCTGTATATCAACTGACCGAGGGAGTGCCCGACCGGGAACCATTCCGACGCATATTCGAGGACGTTACCGCTCTGAATCGCTGTACGGGGCTCGTTGTCGGTTCGCCTTGTCATAACGCCTGCCCGACGCGCGACCTGGCGGAACCGGAAGTGCTGCGTAGCGAGGTTTGACGGAAGGAGGGTCTCGCACCCTTCTTCTCCCACAAGGACCGAGCCAGACAGCGTGAACGAGCCGGGCGATAGCCGCCAGTCCAGAATGTTCGGATTCTGCATCGCGACCATTGGCCGGCCAAACTGACGTCCGGCGAGTTGCGCCGCGGTTAGCGCGATTCTAAGCGCGATGAACGTCGGGGCTAGCTCACCCGTCACCAGTGCGTCGAAAGCAAGGGACGGGTCGGCGAACGGGATCACCAGGAGGTTGCGCAGGCCCACAGGGCCAGCGTATGTCGTGTCTATGCCAAGATCAAATTGTCGTGCTGTGAACGCGTCGATCGTTGACGCACTGCGCAGGACCGTCAAATCGAACGAAGCGTAGCCCGCGTGATCCGTTCCCAGAAGGCCCAGCGGATAATCGACGAATGCCTCGACTGCCGCATCCTGCCCTGACGACGTATCGGCGCGAGCTCGCTCCCACAGGGGTTCCGGCGGCAGGACTAAGCCAAGCCGGGCGATGGCATAAAGAGGCAGGTCGACTAGCGGCGTGCTCGATTCGGCTGAGCGCGCGAAGATGCTGATCTGTTCCTGCGGCAACGAAAAGAGCGGGAGCTCGTCCGAGTCGTCGATACCCAAGTCCCGGACGGAACTCTGGAAGTTGGAGTTCGTCCGAGCGGGCATTATCCCGAAGCTGCTCACGGTCATGCCCCCCGGAGCCGTGATCGCACTCATCGGGCCCTTCATGCCGCTATCATTTCGCAATGCCATGGCGTCCCCTAAGCGTGCGCTATTGCTTGGCTGCAGCTGCTATAGAACTGTGTAAGGCGAATAGCTGCCGGTGAACATTGCCCACGCGTAGGTCTTTTGAATTACCTCTTTCAATTCTCTGGATGGCCCGACAATTGCCTCCAACGCCTGTTCACCGTGTTGCGCAAGTGCTCGCAAGTCGGGAAACGGCATCTTCAAATCGATGCCATCTATCTTGAGTCGGGCAATACATTCAGGGATTAATTTGTCGCCATTCGCATCGCTCTTTTGTAACGGCCATTCGTTCGAAATTGGAGGGTGAACGTTGATAAAGCGCGACGAGACTGTATCAGATCGCAAGATGGCGAATGCCACGTCGGACACGGTTTTAAGTTGCTCGTAAGAGGTTGCCGCCGCCTTCCCGGCGAAGCCGTCGAGGTAGCTCCGAAGACTGGGCAACGCGGTGGTAACTGGAAAATCCAGGCCGGCCTGAGATTGCGCGGAGGTGGCAGTTTGCGCAGCGATGCATGCCTTGAACAAGGTATCGCGGCCCTGATGAAATTTATCGTTGGAACTCGTCACCCCGGTTGGGGTCGGATAGCCGTCAGACTCACCAAAGATGGCCGCAGCCAGAATACGCCGCTGATCCTTGTTAGGAAAATCCTTCAATGAGCCATATGACAACCAAAAGTCTAGAATTTCATCCGGTACGTCGTCCCCTTGATAAAACTCGGGACTTGCGAAATAGTCGATAGCAATAGCGTGAGCAATTTCTACTAAGCTGTCTAAGGTCCACCGGGCGTACATATCGCCGAGGAACGTTGATTCGCGTGCTGTGGCCATATCCGTCTCCTGTCCGAGCTCATTCAAAGTCGGTCCATCCTCGGAATACGCCTCTCAGGCTGTGCGGTCGGATGACTGACGACCCGATGGGATTCCATTAAATGCGAACAAATAACTCTGCCGGAGTCCACAGTCTTGGTATTTCGGACTGGACCCGCGATTGGTGCGTACGAGTTCCGCTTAGTGAGTCGCGTAAGGGGCATTACCGGTCGAGTTCCGGCCGATATATGACTGGCGGTCAGCGTCGTATCGAAGTGTGGAACCTTGTCGCTCGCTTGCGTGCTGATTGCAGTGTGGCGTGGAACGTAGGATAGGTGGCGCCGTATTGAAAGGTAATCCTTAGCGGTGAGGTATGTGCGATTGCGCACAAAAGAAAGAGAGATGTAAGAACGGGCACTACGAACACACCCGCTGCGTAGTCTTGCTTGCACTCGCAGATGTAACGCTTAATGATTTGGCGCTGTTCGGATCGGGTGGCTCGGAGCCTACCATCGTGCCGCCGCCGGAATCACCCTGCCGCGCCGACTTCGTCGTAGAGCTGCTCTGCGCTGCAACGCAGCGCGACCGTTAATTCCGCCGAGTGTCCGCCGCAACTTATCTTCCCGTACTAGGCCGGAAGAGTGCGTGACAGAATTGTTGCAGACATCAGCGGGTAGACGCGTTGCCGGCTGATGAGCGAGCCAATGCTCGAATAGACCTTGACGATGCGCTCGGCCGCGCTGAGGCTGTCGGCAAACCGGGCAGTAGCCCGCGCCACCACCTCCTTCCCGTCGGCGAGCAGCGGATTGAAGACCACAGGCCAATTCGGGTCTCCCCATGCCATCAGCGCCTCCAGATCGTCGTCCGAGTCATTGACGCCTTCCTGCAACACCACATTCAGCTCGATCGCGGAGAACTGGCCTTCGTGCGCGCGCAACGCAGCGAGAATGTCGGTCAGGGGCGCACTGCGCGGAATGAGCCGGTCACGCACATCCTGGCGGGCCGCATGAAGCGAGAGTTGCAGCCGCACTGGAAGATGGCTATGCCGCGCGCGGGATAGCAGTTGAGCCGCGCCGATACCAGAAAAGCAGTAACGGATCGAGGTGATCGCGCCCGGAAAGCGACGGGCCGCCTCTTCTGCGCACGCCGTGGTGTTCCGCCAGTTGACGAGCGGCTCGCCTTCGCCGGTGAATGACAGCTCGACCGCGCGGCCGTCAGGCGGCTCCGCGTCAAAGCACGTCTGGATAAGCTCGAGCATCTCGGCGGCGCTCAGGTTGCGTATCAACGGGCATTTTTCGAGATGCAGAAAGTACACGCCAGCGTAAAAGCAACTCTTCGCCGGGTAGCGGATCTCGGACGGCCTCACCTGGTACGGGATCAGCATCGCCTGCCGCGCTGCCATTTATCTTGCCCGTCGCCAAGAGCCCGGCCTCGCGCGCGACGCCGTATGCCGTGGCTGCGCTCGCTATACGAGGTACGGCATTGCCGCCGGATTACACAAAAGAGGAAACAAATGGGCAAGAAACTGACGGATGTATGGCGTCAACTACTGTGGCCGACCGGACAGAACAATTGGCGCCGCGCAGACGGACGAAGAGAAGGCCGCGAATCGGGAAGTGTTCAAAGCTCGCGATCGGGCGTACAACCAGCGCCGAAAGCAATACCGTACGGCAATGGATGGTGCGCTGGCAGCCTTCGACAAAGGTTCGGAGAAAATGGCTGCGGACCAGGCTAATACTGCACACGAACGCGCGCTGAATGCGGCGACGGCGGAACGTCGTGCTATCGACGAGCAGATTCGGTTGCTCAAAGAACATCAGGCAGGTCTGCACGCCAAGCAACGTATCGACGAACTGGGCGAGACGCGCCGTCAAAACTGGTCGACGTACCATGGTGGTAAGCGTGCCATCGAGCAGAAGGTGGACAGCGAATACGCCGACGTGGCTCGTGTTTACTCTGCTGTTCAGCGGGCCGCGTGCGGGCATTTCAAGACGGAGTCGACCGAAGCCGCGTAAAGAGAAATCCCTCACATGGAACACCAGTCGTTCGACTGGGCCCAGAGGTAAGGGACATATTAGTGAAGTATAGCTCGCAGCAACTCAAACCGGCCTTGTGCCGGTTTTTCTTTTTGCGGGCGCTTTGACGTCGTCTCTGACCGATCCCGCGTACGAAGGCGTTACGCCTTCTCCGAGAGCCAGACGGGAGATCTACATGTCCGGTTCGACCGAGCGGATGTGGAAACGGGGAGGGTTGGGTTCTTCGTGCACTGCCGTACGAAACAGCAAGAAACGGACAAACCGAACCTACCGCTCCCGCCCCACATCTCGACTCTACCGGACCCTTGTGCCGCCGGATTAGGCAGGGCCTTCCGCCACCGAAATCTTCCCGAAGGCAAGTACCACAACAATGTCTCCACCGTGTCCAACGAGGGAACCTGCCTGGAGGGTCATGTCGAGCGAACCTCCATTCATAGTGAGCCTTGCCTCAGTCCCACTTACACGAGCAAGTCCGATGGCCGAAGTATCGAGCCGCGTCGGATCAAACGGTTCCGAGGGGCCGACGAACGGCCCATCGTTGGGAAGATTGTAGGTACGGTCGCTAAAGAATTGTCTCAGCCCGTTCCCAAATGTTTCTGACGCTGCATCGTAAATCAGCTCTCCATCCATGTAAGAAACGAGCCTGTTTTTTCCATCCATCGTCGTAATTGCTACGGGAAGGTAAACTCCTAAAGGACGCGGCGTCCCTTTAGTCTTTTCTTTCGCGTCGTCGAAGACTACATCGAGAAACGTCTTGAATTTAAAGCCCTTTGCTTGAGTTGCCATATCCGACTCCAATTGGATGTCAAACTTTTCAGTAAAACTGAACTTTTACTTTACCGATTTGAAATACTTCTAGCGGTGAAACGCAGGGTACGTGCGAACTGCTCGTTAATTTATAAGCCTCCTGAGGTTAGATTTTCCTACTACACTGACGTCATACCGCTTAGACCCGGTTCGGCGGGCTTGGCGGAATCAGGCTCCAAACGCTTCGCGCATGCCGGAAAAAGAAAATTGTTCGTGCGGTGTCTCCGACGCGGCACTTGATACAAACGTACTGGTAACGACTCGCATGGCAATATCCTCGCTCCACCGCGAAGGGTTGTAAGCGGCTGTCGAGTGCAAGCCATTTTTCTAATTGCGCTCGCAGCGAAGTGCATAATTTCGCGTCCATCTCGACCTCGACTAGTGGTGTCAGTGAGGCCATTTTTATTGAGCGCGAAACTCGGGGGAATCCACAGGTGCAGTACCCTAAATGAGGTAGCTGTCGTACCCACATTTGTAGTGGCGAATGACAGACGCGACGCGTAGCGCGCGGCGGTGGTGCGCGCGCAACGGCAATGCGAGTCGTTAAAGAGGTGCGAAGGCCCCGGACGACCTGCTATCCTGCTTGCAGTGCCTTACGGACGAAGACGAGGCGCGCAATAGTCCTAGACGACCACTAGCTAATTCAGGCTGGGTTCGCCCTGTTGCTTGAGCAACTTTAGCCGGGTATTGAGGTTCATAAATGGAGGCCAAACAGACATGCGCGTACTCGTGCTGGATGATCACCGCCTATTCCAAGCAGGATTCCAACTTCTGCTCGAGCAGCAACATCACGCTGAGGTACTTCAGGAGTCGTCTTTTAAAGAGGGAATGAAGCATGTTCTTAACTCGAAGATCGATGTTGCGTTCGTGGACGTCGGCCTGCCGGACGGAGGTGATTTAAGTGCGCTTGTAGAGCTGAAAAACTTGGGAGTACCGGTCGTTATGATGTCGGATGCGCCAAGCGTTGAAATAGCCAGAAAATGCATTGAGCTTGGAGCGTCTGGATATCTCCCGAAAACGAAACCAGTCATGACACTCTCCGCCATGCTTGCCGCCATCGAGGCGGGGGGTGTTTTCTATACCGTGTCGCAAATGAATAGAGGTCCGGTTGCGATGCCGTATGAGTTGGCGATAGACAGCATTAACTACGACGCGCTAGTTAAACAAAGAGAAGTCTTAGGAGAAAATCGAGAACTTCTACTAGGCTGTGTTTTTCGCGATATGCCGCTACATGGCGCCGGCGCGCTCGGGCTTGCTCAGAGAGAGTACGAAACGCTCGTCTGGCTCGTAGAGGGGTTACCAGATAAAGCCATCGCAAATACCATGGGAATCGCAGGCACAACTGTTAGAAAATACGTCAGTCGCTTGCTCGGGCACTTTCACGCTGCCAATAGGGGAGCACTAATTCGCTTAATGCTGACGACCGACGAATTCAAAAAGCAGCTTTTTCTACCTTCGCAAGAGACGGAAGAAATGAGGTCCAAAGTTGGGAGAGCTGCAGCGCAAGCTAGAAAAAAAAACCGAGTGCAGTGACCCGATACGGGGTACTGAAGGCAGACTGTCGCCGGCGAGTTGCTCAGTGATTTCCATAATCGTTCCTGGAAGGCGAATCGGCGTGCGCTGCTTCAGTAGCTCCCAGGGCATCGCGCCCCAAGGAGATGATCGGTAACGTCGTCCGGCCTGTAGTGCGGGCGAGTGACTGCTAGCAACTCCTCAAATCCTTCGAGATACCCGTCGTAGCCGGCCTTCACCCTTCCGGTCGTCCTTCGCGCGGGGTAGTTCACAGTAGCGCCCAAATGCCCACCTGTCGGAGCGCGGTCGGTTGGGAGGTTTTTCTGCAACCTGCCGGGACGGTCGAGGGGCATCACGTGTTCTACGAAGTGCGGAGCGAAGGGCTTCCATGGCAGTTAAACCGATCCTCGAACTGTCCCGGGCGCTCTTAGAGCGCGCCACATGACAAGACGCCTTTCGAGTCAATCCATAAATTCCTGAGAGATTCCCGCACATGCAGGTCGCATGGAACCGATCGTTTTTGAAGGGATGCCTGTGGAGCGGGCCGTCACGACCACCAAGCCAAGCAAAGTAGGGCATCTCGAGGCTGCAGCATCGCATCACGAGCAGGCAGCGCTGTTTCACCGGGAGGCCTCGCAGTATTACGAGGCCGCCAAGAATTACGAGCATGCTGCCTATCTGGCAGTGCTGGCGCACGGCCACGCCCAGCATGCCATCGACGAGGTTCATGTCGCTGCCAAGCATGCTAGCGCTCCGTCGGCGGCAGGCTCCGTTGAAAGTGACCTGACGGCTGCACAACATCATGGAGCGGCGTCGGCACTCCATACTCAGGCCGCACAGCATCTCCGGCACGCGGTCAAACTTTTCGATGCCGATCGCAGCGCAGTGGCTCATGAGACGCAGTTGGCCCTGGCTCTTGCGCTACGGGCGCTTGTGCACGGCAACGAAGCGGCCAAGCAATATGTCACGTCTCTACGGGCCAAAGGCGGGTCGTGAAGCGCGTCGACGCCTGGTAGCGCGAGAAGTCGCAGCCTTAGGCACGCGTCATGCGGCCACCCTTTATTTTGGGGTCGAAATCGCATTAGTTTCACGGGAAACGTTTGCCTTAGCAACGAACATTGGCGTGAAACGATATATCGTGACGAGGGCTCCTCACTACTACGCCGCACGCTGCCGTCCCCTCGTTGCTGGTAGAAGGAGAGATCCCGATGCTCCATGTCTCAATCCCTTGAAACGTGAGAATTGTGATATATATAGAAACCATCACAATCCTAATTTGAGGACGAACATGGCCAAGGCACAATCGGCGGGTCCGAAGGGTGCGGCCGCCGCGCACATTGCGTTGGTGTCGCCGCTGGGGAGTACTATCCAGGCGGTCGCCAGCGATATCGGTCGCTACGTTATGGCGCTGGACGCCACTCGAGCGGCCGCGACCATGCTCATCGACAAGATCCAGGCAGCGGATTTCACGCCGGCAGCGAAGGTCGAGATGACACGCCAAGTTCGGCTGAGCGTCAGTGAGCAGGAAGGGCTTGTGTTGCAGGGACTGGTCGACGCGTCCCCGGTCACGCTGTTGACTGACTCGCGGGCAGAATTGGAAGCGAAGGCGGTAAAAGCTGTACTCAACGGGACGACGTGGTTGACTGCGCAGAGGGTCGGCGAGCGGCAAAATCCTGACGCGACGAATCAGCATGCCGTGACGAGTCGGTGGAAGCGCGAGGGCAAGATTTTTTCGATTGAACGCGCCGGCCAGACGCTTTATCCAAAGTATGCCTTCGACGAGCTCGGCAACCCGATTCCCGAAGTCGTGCAGATCCTAGAGATTTTCAAGGGCTACCGGCCGTTTCGAATCGCGTCTTGGTTCGAGTCGACGAACAGTATGCTCCGCGGCAAGCGCCCGCGCGAGGTTCTCGCAACGAACCCGCAAGCGGTAATCGAAGCGGCGAAGGATCATGTTGTCGGGGCGGTGCATGGTTAGTTCGGTGTTCCCGCCGCCGGCGTCTCCACTCACACTCAGCAAGGTCTCGACTGGTACGTGGTTCCGTGTTCATCCGCTCGACTCGACGACAGGCAACTACGCGCCGGACGCGTTCAACGATTCCGGTCTTGGCAACGCGCGTTTTAGTCCTCTGCATCGACCGGACGATGGGCCAGTCATTCCGACGATCTATGCCGCCGCATCTGAGCGAGGGGCGATCATGGAAGTGGTTCTGCATGACGTGCCGACGCCGTCTGCCGGCTATCAGCACGACCTGGAGAGGGATCTCGCTTCTTCTTTGCATCTGAGCCAAATCGGGTTGGCGGACCTGAAACTGGCAAATCTGACGGCAACGGGATTGCGTGGACCGGGCCTGGCGCCATCGGATCTGTTTGATGGCGACAAGACCGACTATCCGCGCACACGTGAATGGGCGCTATGGGTATGGCAAAACATGCCCGAGGCGCAAGGGCTGATGTGGATGTCCAAGCAGGACAACCAGTCAATGGCCGTGATGCTGTTTGGCGACCGGATGTCAGCGCCCATCGTCGATTTGAAGCGGTCCCGTCACATTGAGCACTATGAGCATCTGATCGTCGAGTTGCTGGCCGAGATGGGCGCAACCGTGACGCCAACCCTTTAGGATGCGAAAGCTTGTGACACCAACTAGGAGTTAGCCATTTACTGAAATGCGATAATTATTATTATGTCAAGTGTACCGCCTCGTCTGACGCTTTGGCGCCGGCTGTACTCGCCGCATGGCAACGTTCTACTCGTCATCCGGCGCTAGCGCCGCCTCATAGTCTTGGCCGCCGTAGAAGACGCCCACGATCGAGACGACCTCCGTCTCCAACAGATAGGCGATGATCGCGCGCTTGCGGAAATGAGTGATCCGAAGTCCAGGCAGCAAATCGTCGCGTGCGACACCTCGCGCTGCAAACGTCTCGAGCTTCATGCAGAAATCCACAATCGAATCAACGTATCGTTCGGCCGCCATCGGAGCGCCCGCGTTTGCGATGCGCTTTTCAAGTCTCCGCAGTTGTTCGAGCGCTTCGGGCGCAAACTGAACGCGCCAATTCATTCGTGGCTCGTGCGAGATTTTTTCAGCTCGGCACGTACTTGGTCGGCTGACAGTGCACGGCTTGGATCGTCTCGAATTGCTCGCGCTGCAGGCATCACTTCGTTTCGCAACCACGCTTCAACGGCACGATCACGCTCGCGCAGCGCGCGAAGTGCGTCTCTCAGCACCTCGCTGTCTGACGCGTAGTCGCCGCTTGCAACTTTTGTGCGGACGAACTCGGCCATCTCGTTGGGCAAAGTGATGCTCATCTGCTGCGTCGTTCTCATGGCAGCCTCCTTTCAGTAGGATTTAATCCTACTCGTTTCTGCCGACGCCTGCAACGTCCACTTTCTTACATGCCTTTTTCCTCTCAAGTCACACAGATCCTAAATGGGGGCAAATTCATGCTATGCGCCGTGGAAGCTGCATCCTGCGCGGCTAGGCGCAATGTTTGCGCCATCTCCGGCATAAAAATTGCGGAACTGACGAGCTTTTGTCCAGGCATCCACACTCCCTTCGCTATGAGCAACGACGCATCACCCGCCGCGAATTTCAGCTCTACCTGGCTTCAGCTGTGGGCCAGGTCCACTGACGACTACTCCATCTTCGCCCTTTCCCGTGACGGCATTGTCATGACGTGGAACCCGGGAGGCGAACGTATTCAAGGGTATAGGGCTGACGAAATCATAGGCCAGCCCTTCTCCGTGTTTTACATGGAGACCGAACGCGCCTCCGGCACGCCCGAGGCCGCACTCGAAGCTGCGGCCAGTTCAGGTCGCTATGTTAGTGAAGGATGGCGTCTGCGAAAGGACGGCACGAGGTTTTGGGCCAATGTCGTCATGACAGCACTGCGTGACAGCGCCGGTCAGCTTCTGGGCTTTGGAAAAGTCGTTCAGGATGTCAGTGACAAAAAGGCCGCTCACGACGCCGTGCTGCAAAGCGAGCGGAGCTTTCGCCTTCTGGTTCAGGGTGTGATCGACTATGCCATCTTCATGCTGTCGCCCGACGGCCGCGTCACAAGCTGGAACTCTGGCGCGCGGCGGATCAAGGGATACAGCGAAAGCGAGATCTTGGGCTCCCATTTTTCCAGGTTTTACACGCCCGAGGACGTCGGCGCCGGGGTACCGTTTCGCGGGCTGGAAACGGCAAGACGCGAAGGGCGTTTCGAGGCAGAAGGTTGGCGCGTGCGCAAGGATGGCAGCCGCTTTTTCGCACACGTCGTCATTGACGCGATCCGCGAGAATGGCGAGCTCGTCGGATTTGCGAAGATCACCCGGGACATCACCGAGCGTCGGCGTGCCTCGGAACTACTTGAGCAAACCCAGCGCGCATTGTTCCAGGCGCAGAAGATGGAGGCGTTGGGAAAACTGACCGGCGGGGTGGCACACGATTTCAACAATGTCCTGCAGGTGCTAAGGGGAAACTTGGAACTGCTCGAAAGCAGATACGGACGGGACAACTGGAGCGCCGAGCGCTTGGGCAAGGCGATCGACGCAGTGGATCGGGGCGCGAAACTGGCCTCGCAGCTGCTCGCCTACGGACGTCAGCAACCACTGGCGCCCCTCGTCATCAATCCTGCGCGCCAGCTTCGCGTACTTGACGACCTTTTGCGCCGGGCGCTGGGTGAGACGATTGAAATCGAGTCAGTTGTCGCGGGCGGTCTCTGGAACATCCTCGTCGATCCGCACCAGTTGGAAAACGTGATTCTAAATCTGGCGATCAATGCCCGCGATGCAATGCCGGATGGCGGCAAGCTCACACTCGAACTCGCCAACGCGACGCTGGATGACGAATACGTCTCTACCGTACCTGACGTCAAGGCCGGACAGTATGTCATCCTGGCTGTTACAGACACGGGGACCGGCATGAGCCGGGAAGTGATGGAGCGCGCCTTCGATCCGTTCTTCAGCACGAAACCGGAAGGCGAAGGTACTGGCCTTGGACTGAGCATGGCGTATGGGTTTGTCAGGCAGAGCGGCGGACACATCAGGCTCTACAGCGAGATCGGCGAAGGAACAACGGTCAGGATCTATTTACCTCGCTCAACCGGTACGGCAGTCGAATTCCCGCCGCGCACGAGGGGCAGCGTGAAGCATGGCGAAGAGACCATTCTCGTGGTCGAGGATGATCCGCAGGTCCAGTCGACGGTTGTCGAGCTTCTTACCGGTCTCGGCTACGCTGTGTTAAAGGCCAATGACGCGGAGCAGGCACTGGCTGTCGTCGCGAGCGGAGTGCACATCGATCTGTTATTTACGGACGTGGTCATGCCCGGGTCGTTGCGAAGCCCTGACATGGCAAGGCAAGCCACGCAGATGCTCCCTGGACTCAAAGTGCTCTTCACGTCCGGGTATACACAGAATGCTATCGTCCACGGCGGCCGGCTGGACCCGGGCGTGGAACTGCTCAGCAAACCGTACAGCCGTCAGCAGCTCGCGATGAAGGTGCGGCAGGTGCTCGGCGACAGTGATAGCAAGGTCATCGAACACCCGATGACCGAATCCGGCGATGACCCTGATGTTCGGGTCCGGCGTCTCGAAGAATTGCGGGTCCTTGCGGTAGACGATGACCCCGCGTCGCTCGACGCGCTCTGTGAGCTGCTCCGGCTCCTGGGAATCGGCGCACGGCGCGCGGAAAACGCCGCGGCAGCGATCGACAAGCTCGAAGCGGGTGACATTGACGTTCTTCTGACAGACGTCGTCATGTCCAACATGTCCGGGTTGGAATTGGCGCGCCGTGCCACGGCCATGCAACCGGACCTCGAGGTCATTTTTGCTTCCGGAAACACGCTGCCGGAGGAAGAGACCCGGCAATTCAAATGGTCGGCGTTGCGAAAGCCATATTCGCTTGCGCAGTTGCAAGATACACTGCAGTCCGTCAGTAACCGTCAGGTAAAGCGGAAAGCCGGCGGGGGTGATAACGACAAGGTCCGCGACTCAGACGATAAACCGGGCTCTGGATCGTAGTGCCCTTAGACCCCGTTGCTCCGACTTTCCCGGTGAAGCCGTGAGTGCGCCCCTGCTACGGGAAGTGCCGAAACAAAGCAGTGACCACAGATGGCCGGCAGTGAGCGGAACAAGTGTCTGAGGCCTACCTTGCGGGTCACGCAGCCTGGACGAAGTCCGCGAACGCGCGCTTCGCGAGCCTTCTCTCAGTCCGACCCCCGACCGTTAGGCAGCATAGCTCTTGTACTGGCACTAATTCGCTTTATGTCACTTTGACCAACATCTCGGCACGGTCGGGTTTTCGGCCCCGCCCTTACTTCCGCAGCCGACTCAAAGGGCCGTCAACGGGCTCGGGCGGCACGTCATGCAGCACTGCAAACCGGCTTCATTTAACCAAGGCCGGATGCAGCGGCGCAAGCGACTGCGTGAGCGAGCGATGCTCAGCGACACGTCGTCGCGCAGCAAGGGTCGTCATGCCTTTCCCGAAGTTTCGTCGAAAACGCCGCGCCCGACGAGGGTGATCGCATATTCCAAGGCGTTACGTTGAGCCTCGGGTGCACTCTCGGACGGTCGGGAGGATCGCGGCAGGTGCCAGTCAGCGAGTACGTCGCCGCCCCTGTCGATGCGCACGACTGCGACGTAACCGTGGGGCGAGGACGTCCACGTTTGAAGCTCAAAAACTGGGAACGTCAGAATGCCGACTGTATAATCGCCCCATGTTTCCTGAAGTACGTCAAGCATCGGATGACTCCACCACCCGGAAGCAGCTGTCCTATCCGGGCAGAACTGATCTGATGTTTTGTTTGGGTCCAACTGGTTTCGATTGAATGAGCCGCTATCGGAGAGATGCTTGAGCCGACGATCCGAGGCGCGGCGAGACACGCTCCTTTCAGCTATGCTTTACTACTCCGATGGGCCGTACTGGATTCGAACCAGTGACCAACGGATTAAAAGTCCGCTGCTCTACCAGCTGAGCTAACGACCCGATCCCCTCGATGCTCTAGCCGATATCAATCGTGCGGCTCGCGGCGCGCGTTGGCTCTAATTTCGGTACCGTCAACGTGAGCACGCCGTTGTCAAATTTCGCCAGCGCGTGATCTGGGTCAGCGTAATCCGGCATCGGGATCATGCGCACGAACGTTCCATGGGCGCGCTCCAGCCGGTAGCAGCCGTTCTCTTCGGTGCGCACGTCCTGCTTTTTCTCGCCACGCAGCACGATCGCCCCGTCCTCGACGCTCACATTCAGATCTTCGCGCGCCATGCCAGGCAATTCGGCTGTTACGCGCAGCACCTTCCCCTCATCGACCACGTCGATGCGCGGCTGGAAGCGTGACGAACTGAAGTCGCCAAACCATCGTTCGAGCGCGCCCCGACCCGCAAGTGGGTCATGAAAGAACTCTTCCATTGCACGCCACGCTTCGCTTGAAAACAGTCGCGGAATGTCAGGCCACGAAGCCCGTCCCTGTTCATTTGCCAAAGGCGTTTCTGAGCGCTCGTCCACATCGGACTCGCGGGCTGAACCGCGAAGGAACTTGAAGGGACTCCATTTCTTCGGATCGCTGCTCATCGTATTCTCCTCTATGGCTTGGCAGACCAACATTCCGCCCCAGCGCAACAATGTCTCTTGGAGGAAATTGCTTGCGCACGGGTCCCGGCTGTTCGCTGGCTTAGTCTTTCTCCAATGCCAGCACTCGTGTATAACGACCCGCACCGGAGCCCAGGCAGTCGACAGGTGGCAGCCAGACGGCCACCACCCGGTGTCCTCCCCCACCGTTGCTGCCGGCCCGCTGGCTCAGTCCATCCGGACTTCGATCCGGCGCGGCCGGGCTTCGTCGCGGCGTGGTATTGTCAACTTCAACACGCCATCTTTGAGGTTCGCATCGATTTTCGACGCATCCAAGTCAGCCCCAAGAGAGAACGCCCGCGCGAAGTGGGGCCGACGAATCTCCGCATGCTGCAGGCGTAGCCCTGCCGGCGTGGGTACCACCGCCTCGGCCTCGATGTACAGGCTGCCATCGTGTACTTTTACATCGAGTCGGTCCTTTGTCACGCCGGGCAAATCGGCCCACAGGGTCACGCCCTGGCTGTTCTCGAAGATGTCCACGGGCGGCGTTAGCGTGATGCGACGTTGCGACTGGTCGCCTTCACGCCTCGCCACTTCCGCTTCATCCTTATTTGCAAGCTCGGTTGTGTCGTTCATGATGTTCTCCTCAATCCGCCAAAAATTTCATTGCACCGTGATGGCCCGGGGCTTGGACGTCTCCCGCTTGCCGATGCTCACGGTCAGGCAGCCATTGGTGTATTGCGCCGAGACCTTGTCGGGGTCAGCGTGCTGTGGGAGTTCAATAACGCGCCGGAAGGCACCGACGAAGCGCTCCTGCGCGTAGGTGCGCATGTCCTCGCCAGTCGCTTCCGGCTGAGAAGGCTCGCGCTCGCCGCTGATGGTCAGCAGCCCCTTGTCAATGGATACGTCGAGTTTCTGCGGGTCGACACCCGGCGCGAACGCGACGATCTCGATCGAGTCGTCGGTCGAGCCGATGTTGATCTGCGGGAAGGCGCCAAAGGGCCCGGAACGGATGCTGGACGGGATACCGCCGAAGAGGCCTGCCATCTGCCGTTGCAGACGGTCGAACTCGCTAAAGAGGTCGGTCCCGAAGTTGAGTTCGCTCATGGTCATTTCCTCCTTTGAACCAGCAGGAAGACGAACCGGCTTACGCGCTCCAGTTCGTCTGCCGTGCCGCGGGCAAACAAATCGAAACACGCAGCGCGCCGGACTGCTGGCGCGACTGCCTGAGCGAAATCTAAGATAGGTTGCAGAACAGGAATTTCAAGGGGGCGAGCGGTGATGTTTTGTTCATGTAAAGCAGCGGCTGCAGCCGTGTTATCACGCCGCTCCTGACAAACCATGCGACGACACCATGGATTCGAATACGAATGGATGAGCTTGAGCCGACCGAATTCTGTCCCGCGCCAATAAGGTTTCCCCTCCGAGGCGATGCGTACGGTGGTCAAAGTCATCCGACTGGCGGTCGGCAGCAAAATGAGCGTCCGCGCGCGGCTATTGAGGAAGTCTTCCGGCGGGTAAGCGTATGAGATCGCTGCAAGACCGAGCAACCGACTGCCCCATCAGCGCACCGGACGGATTCTTACCAGACCGGAAACACAACGTCCGGCTGCGGTGAAAACTGAATGCCTGAACTGGGACACGTCACGCGACCCCTGGCGACCACCCGCTGGTCGAGGTAGGGAAGCAGTAGTGTCGCACCTGGCGTGCCGCTTACGCCTAGCAGAATATCGGTGACCACTCTGTCGCTGCAGGGCGAGGTCGCCGGGCGGTCCAGGAGGATCGTTGTATAGTCGCCCGGCGCGTACCGGTCGCTGCCTCGCTGGATCGTCCCCGTAATCCAAATATCGCCCTGCAGGGGCAAGGTCCGCGGCGGCGAGCTTGTTGAAGGTACGTCGTCTGTCCAGAACATGGTTAACGCAGCCGCAGCCGCGAGTAATACCTGTCGTGCGTTCATAGCCCAAGCCTCATATTCTTGCAGGCCCATTGGGGCAAATTCCTTATCCATCCCTCTCTTCAATTCGAAGCGTGTTGGCGGCGGGCGTTATCGCGGCACCTGAAAGTCATGCATGCGCACGGTGGGCGCGCATCGCACAATTGCCTGCACGCACAACGGCGTTGCGCTACTCCGCTCCGACGGGAGGGGAAAACTGGCGGAGTCTCGAGGCGTGGAAACGCCCTGACGCATGCGACGGACGCGCAGCACGATGATCCAGAATAGGCTGGAAAGCACGTGGCTCTTGCGTTGGAAATGCTCGACCAGACCAAGCGAAGCCGAGGTTAAAAAAAAAGCTTGCTCATCGTCTTCTCCTTCGACGCAGCAAGGAAGAGAACGGGCTCGCGCGCTCCAGTTCGCCTGCGATGCTGCCAGCAAACAAATAGAAACACGCAGCGTGCGACCGATCGGGCGGCGGACACACTGCCTGAGCTAAAAATAACGTACTAAAACTCTCCAAAAATTTCAAGTCGCCGCGGTGGACTGACGGGGCGCAGCAGCGTCGCCGCGCGTGACACCGCGACTCTCGTCGTATGTCCGCGAAGACGAACGACCGCCAATGAAGGCGTGAACCCACGGCTGCGATGCTCCTCGGCGACGGGCGTCGACGCCGTCGTGACGGATTTACAGCGCCATGGTCCCGTTCCGGGGATCGATGTCGTCGCTCATGGCATCGCCTGACCGCTGGTGCTCGTTCTTCCGGTCCAACTTAGGCTTGAAAATCGTCGCTTTGCCCATATCGTCCCGCGCAAATAGATCGATTCGGAGGACATCGTGGAATTCGATACTGATTGGCGCACACTTGGCAAGCACCGCATCCGGCTGCGCTCGGCCAAAGGCTTCCCGACCGAAGCCATGCACCAACTCGCTGAAGTGACGCGGACCGCGGTCGACAACAATATGAGTGCGCGGGCGCGCGTTGTCGACATCGTCTTCCGGCAAGAGAAGACCTACGACATAACGGTAGGCTCTACTGTAGCGGAGGATCGAATCTGCGCCCCGCAACTGGAGGCCGCTCTCGCAACGGTGATGGGCCTTGTGCCTGATCAGGTCAATATTTTCGTCCGGATCGTGGCGCAGGAGGAGGTCGACCTGCACTTTGGGGTATATGAGCGCATGCTGGCGGAAAAGGTCGGCGCCGTGCCACCGATTCAGTGATGTCAGTGCCATCGTAGCTGGAGCGGCAAGGGCAAGACCGGCGGCGACTTTACGTCGTAGCCGGCCAGCTTGCCGTAAATGGGATGCGGCGCAGTCGGCGCGCAGGACCGGAATCTCCGCTCGTATCACGACGCTGGAAGGCCCAGTCGCATGAGGCGGCGCCAAGCCCGGCGCCACGGCGTCGAAACGAGAAATTCCGCCCTGCTTGCCCCCACGGTATCAAGGACATCATCGACCAGCCGTGCCGGTGCCCATGCCCTTACCTGTGCTGGCAGTGCCCGTGGCGGGGTTGCCGCGAGAAGCGCATACCGCAACCGGGGGTCGCAGAGATACTCGCGCACCTGACGAAAACGTGGCCCACTTTTTGCATGCCCTAGCGGCCGACGGAACAGACACCACACTTCAAACGTATGTTAGCGACGATCGATCAGCCAGATCCGGGCCGTATCTCAACGGGCGTCGACGGCTTGGACGATATCCTGGGCGGCGGGTTGACGCCGCATCGCATGTATCTTCTTGAAGGCGCCCCGGGTGCAGGCAAAACGACTTTGGCCATGCAGTTCTTACTCAAGGGTGCTGAAGTCGGAGAGCCAGGCTTGTACGTGACGTTATCGGAGACAAAGGCCGAACTCGTGGCCGTCGCTGAAAGCCACGGCTGGGACACCGCCCACATCACGATCATCGAATTGCTCACGGATGAGGGTCTCGATCCTCGTTACGAACAAACGATCCTACATCCCGCGGAAGTCGAATTGGGCGAAACCGTCCGTGACGTCATCGCGCGGGTCGATGATTTGAAGCCGGTCCGACTCGTCTTTGACAGCCTGTCCGAACTCCGAATGTTGTCGCAGAACCCGCTGAGATATCGACGTCAGATCCTCGCCTTGAAGCGCTATTTCGCAACCCGTGCCTGCACGGTGATGCTGCTTGACGACAACACCTCGGAACCCGGCGATCTCCAGTTGCATAGCATCGCGCATGGCGTGATCAGCCTTGACAATCTGGTACACGACTATGGTGGCGAACGCCGGCGGCTGCGCATTGCCAAGATGCGTGGCATCAAGTTCCGCGAGGGTTACCATGACATGACGCTCGAAACGGGCGGCATCAAGGTCTATCCTCGCCTCGTCGCCGCAGAGCATCACAGTGACTATTCGGCGCATGCACTGAGTACGGGAACACAAGCGCTCGATGCGCTCCTCGGCGGCGGGCTTGTTCCAGGTACTAACACGCTGTTCGTCGGCCCGTCGGGCGTCGGTAAGACTACCACGGTCGCCTCGTGTCTTTTGGCTGCGCTAGAGCGCGGGACGCCGTGCGTCTACTATCTCTTTGACGAGACGCGAACCACGCTGCTGAGGCGGTCGACCAGTCTCGGCATCGATCTCAGACGACACCTTGAAAGTGGGTTATTGACTCTGCGCCAGGTCGATCCTGCCGAGATCTCGCCGGGCGAATTCGCCAGTGACGTACGTCGCAGCGTTGAGCAGAACAACGCGCGCTTTGTCGCCATTGATAGTCTTAACGCGTTCTTGCAAGCCATGCCTGGAGAACGCTATCTACTGTTGCAGATGCATGAGTTACTCACCTATCTCAACCAGCGCGGCGTGATCACCATGCTTGTTCTGGGACAGCATGGCGTCATCGGCGAGATTCAGAGCGACATTGATATTAGCTATCTCAGCGATGTGGTCGTGCTGTTCCGCTACTTCGAGCGTCGGGGTGAAGTGCTCACCGCGGTCACCGCCGTCAAGAGTCGCACGAGTGGACACGAGCGCTCGATCCGCCAGTTCCAGCTTGGCGGCAACGGCCTAATCGTCGGCGAAGCGTTGCGCGACTTTGAAGGCATTTTGGGTGGGCTACCCAAATACCAGGGGGAGACGGCGATGCTGCCCCCTTCGAAAGGCAAGCACAATCCGTCCGCCGACTAGCGCCATGGAATTTCGCGTTCTCATCATGGCGCCCTTCGGCCGCGACGCCGATGTCATCGCCGACGTTCTCGCGAGCGACGGCCGAAGCTGCCTTGCGTGTTCGGATTTGGAATGCCTGTTGAACGAACTTGAAAGGGGCGCGGGCGTTGCGATTATTACGGAAGAATCCGTTCAGAACGATAGCGCCGGGGCGCTCGGGGAGTGGCTCGAACATCAAGCTGCTTGGTCCGATCTCCCCATAATCCTGCTCTCCGGGCGTGTCGCCGAGCGCCGTTCCGCTTCAAGCCTCCACCTGCTCGAACGGCTTGGGAACGTCCTGGTTCTCGAGCGGCCCTTGAATTCCGAGACTCTGCGTCGTGCGGTGACATCGTCCCTTCGCGCCCGCGTCCGACAGTATGAGTCGCGCAAGCATCTGGCGGAATCCGAGCAGCATCTGATCGAACGCGTGAAAGCGCAAGAAGCGCTCGAGCACCTAAATGAATCGCTCGAAAGTCGTATCAGCGAACGCACCCGTGAGCTCGCATCGGCGAATGATCGGCTCATGAAAGAGATCCATGAGCGCGCCAAGGTGCAGGCCGTGCTTGTGCAGTTCCAAAAGATGGAAGCGCTGGGCCAACTGACCGGAGGCATTGCGCACGATTTCAACAATCTGCTGAATGTCATCATGGCCAACGCCGAGTTGCTTGCCCGCGTGAGTGATGATGAGCGGGTGCGCAAGATGGCCGCGACGATCAAACGCGCCACTGAGCGCGGAGGCAAGCTCACCGCCCAACTGCTCACATTCTCACGCACGAGCAATCTCGATCTGAAGGCCGTGAACGTTACTTCGCTGCTCCAGGGCATGCGTGACATCATCTCGATCTCACTCGGACCGGCCATCGCGTTCTACACTCATGCAGATGCGGAAGATCTCTGGACACGGGCGGACGCCAATCAGCTGGAACTCGCCGTGCTCAACCTCGCCATTAACGCGCGTGACGCCATGCCGGGCGGTGGCCGCCTTTCCATCCACGCAGGCGAGCGCCCTGCGCCGGACGAGGCACTTGCCGCCGGACGCTACGTTGTAATCAGCGTGAGCGATTCGGGCACGGGCATCGAGCCAGGCATCGTCTCTCGCGTGTTCGACCCATTCTTTACGACGAAGCCGGTCGGCAAGGGTACTGGACTTGGACTCAGCCAGGTCTACGGAATCGCCCGGCAGGCAGGCGGTATTGCGCGCGTTGAAAGCGAGCTGGGAAAAGGCACAACCGTCGAATTGTGGTTGCCGCTCGTAGCGAAGGAAGCGCCCGAAATTGTCGCCGGTTCAAACTTGGAGAACCGCGCGGTGGAGGGGCGCCACATCCTTGTAATCGAGGACGACGAGGACGTCCGAAGCATGCTTGTCGAATGCCTGCAGGCTTTCGGCTATACCGTTTCTCAAGCTCGTGACGGCGTTAGCGGTCTCGAGCGCCTTCGCGTCGACGACCCCGACCTCCTGATGGTCGACTATGCCATGCCGGGTTTGAATGGATTGCAGGTCATAGAGAAGGCCCACGAATTGCGCGAGAATTTGCCGGTAATTCTGGCCACAGGCTACGCAGACGTCGATATTTCGACAATCATTGATAAGCGTTTCACGGCACTGCGCAAGCCGTTTCAGCTTGACGAGCTTGCACGCGTGGTGCGCTCGGCGCTGAGCGCGCCCGAATAACGAGATCTAAACGTAGCTCGGCTGGATGACCTTACAACCAGCGACGCGATGTGTAGTTTCCTCGACTGCGAAAGCTCATGTACCAGTGACGAACCAAGCACCATAGGCAGATGCGTCCGTGCTCAAGCTGATGTTACGTTAGTAATGCGAATTAATAAGCGTTAAATTCCTTTATGTAAAGGTAAAGGGGAACCTGTTCGAGTTGCGGTCAGCTCGCTGGCGCGATATCGATCGGTATCGATCACTGCGAAGTCGGCGGTTTGCAACGAACCCTCAAGAATCGCGAGCATTCCCGTCTCCGACTCAGTGCGCTGCGTGCCTGACTTGAGCGGAGGCCTGTTCGAGGTCGGTCCACGCCGGCTGGTCAGGCGCATATCGCGCCCGGATGTAGGCCGCGAGTTCCGCCATCTGCCTGTCGTCATAGACATCACCGAAGCCGGGCATATACCCGAGCTCGGCCGTGGCCGGACTGTCGATGCCGTTGTGAAGAACATGCAGCAGGTTGTCGGGCCGGTTCTGCGCCACGCTGGTGTTGAGGCCCATGAGCGGTCTCACGCCCAGATGTCCGACCCCGCCCGATGCCGCGTGGCAGACTGCGCATGCCGTCTCGAAGGTCTGCCGCCCGCGCTCCAGGCCCATGACGCTGACCACATCGGCGCCATCCGACTGCTTTTGGGCCGCGCTGGCGGCAGCCGCCTCGTCGACCTTCGGTGACAAGGACGTGATGTAGTGAGCGATCGCTTTTACATCGGACTCCGGAAGTTCGGACAGCCCGGTCACAACGGGACCCATCGGACCCGCTGCCACGCCATGCTCTCTCGAAAACCCCGTGCGAAGGTAGTCGAACAGCGCCTTCTCAGTCCAGGGAACGGGTCCGCGATGGCCGACCAAAGCCGGCGCATCCCAGCCTTCCGCCTCGCCGCCGGCCAGATATGCCAGACCGCCCTTCTCCGCGCCCAACCGGTTGCGCGGCGTGTGACACGCGCCGCAATGCGCCGCACCATCGACAAGATATTTGCCGCGATTCCACATCGCCGATTTCGATGCATCGGGCTTGAACTCGCTGTCGTCATGAAACAGCCAGTTCCATCCGGCGACCGTTGGGCGCAGGTTCATCGGAAACGGCAGACTCGTCTTCGGCGGTGCGTGCTTCACCGGTGGCTGCGATATCAGATACGCGTAGAGCGCCAGCATGTCGGGCTCGCTCATCTTTGCGAAAGCCGTATAGGGGAAAGCGGGATAGAGATGTGCGCCGTCCCGCGCGATACCCTTGCGCATGGCGCGCTCGAACGCCGCATACGACCAGAGGCCGATGCCCGTCTCCGGGTCCGGCGTGATGTTGGTGGAGTAGATGGTGCCGAACGGCGTTTCGAGCGCAAAACCGCCGGCATTCTTCTGTCCACCGGGCGCCGTATGACAGACCGCGCAGTCGCCGGCCAAGGCGATCTGCCGGCCTCGTTCGAGCGTCGCCGCGCTCCATGTCGACGCACCGAGGCTGCCCGGCGCGATAGGCGCAATCTCTCGCGGACCCGGAATGATCGCGCACGCAAGACCGACTAGGCCGCCGATGAATCCGGCGATGCCGCCTCCGGCGAGCAGCTTTTTGATGCGGCCGGGACGCGGCGCGGCCGCGCCGTGATGAATTGGCTGCGGAGGCTGCGCGCCAGCCAGTTTCGCCTGAAGCCGCTGCGAATCGAACGGCGGTTGTCTTAAACGCACGCCGGTTGCATCGAAGATCGCGTTCGCGATGGCGGCGACCGCCGGCGACGCAGCCCGCTGCTCGGCCGGTGTCGGCAACCCATCCGGCGTGTCGCGCGTACTCAAGGCCGCCGCGATATCGAACGACATCGGCGCGGACGCGGCAACTTCGTCATGCGTGGGTCGCGCGCTCGACGCGTGGCCGAGCGCCAGCGACACCGCGCTCTCGATGAGCGTATGCCGCACGCCATGCAAAACCGGCAGGCTGGCGGAGCCTTCGCCGTATCCGGCGACGACGCGGCGCATCGCGACATCCCCGGTCTGCCGATGCACATCGATATCCACGACCCACGCGGACCAGTTCGGCTCGCCTTCCCGCTCGCCGTCCATCGCGAAACCACGGCCACTGAGCCACTGCGAACCGGCGTCGATACGCGTCTCGCGTCCCCACGCCGCGCGTTCCGTGACCATCCGCACGACTTCCCGCGCGCCCGCATCCTCATTCCCGTCGAGATGACGCAGGCGCAATTCGACGGGATCGAGGGCAAGCTCGCTCGCCGTCTCGTCCATGAAGGACTCGCGCGCGAACACGTGCGCGTGCTCCGGAACGGCGGGCGCCGGGCCGTCGAACGTCAGCGAGGCGTGCGCGTGGCGGTACAGCGTGCTTTGCGGGGACGCGGGTTGCCAGTCCGGCGCGAACAGACCTTTTCCCGATGCGCCCGCGGACTCGTCCAGCGACACGCGGTATCGATAGCTTCGCAGCACGCCCCACGGTGTCGCATCGACGCTCACTTCCAGCAAGGCGAGACCGGCCTCCTGGCCGGCGGGCCAGCGATAGGTGTGCGTCCGATGCGTGGTTGGCTCCGGGGCCGTCGTCCCGGTGCGCGGCGGCACATCCGCCATATCCAAGCTATCGCTCGTTTTACTGTTCATCTTGCTGCTGAAGATAGCGAGCGGCCCGGCGCACTGCGTTCATGATTTCGATATGCGTTCCGCATCGGCACAGGTTATAGCGCAACGCGTCGCGGATTTCGTCGTCGCTGGGAACGGGATTGCGCTCGAGCAGCACGCTGGTGCTCATGATCATGCCGTTGAGACAGTAGCCGCACTGGGCCGCCTGTTCCTCGATGAACGCGCGCTGAATGAAGTGCGCATTATCCGGCGTCCCGAGTCCTTCGAGCGTCACGATATCGCGGCCGGTCGCGGCGACGGCGGGCACGACGCAGGCGCGCGTCGCGTGGCCATCGACGATCACGGTGCACGCGCCGCACTGTCCGAGCCCGCAGCCGAACTTCGGTCCGTTCAACTCGAAATCGTTGCGCAGGACCGTGAGCAACGGAGCATCCGACGCCACGAACTCGACGGTGCGCGTGCGCCCGTTCACGCGAAGCGTGACGGGACCATCGACCGGGCGTGGATGAGACATGACATGAACCCCGAAAAGAAAGCGGCAAACGCCAAACGCAGCGCACACCGGAAACATTCGATGCTAGCCTGCCTCGCCCCCGAAGGCGAGGCAGTCATAAAACTCACGCCTCGACGGGCGCCGTGTCCTTCTGCGGCGAGACGAGCGGAACCTCGTACACGTCGTAGCCGAAGCACCAGGCTGGATCCTCGTTGGTGCGCAGCCAGGTGTTGTTGTGCGAGACGAGCTGGACCTTCGAGGCGCGGGTGGACCGGTTGGCTTCGTAGAGCGCGAACGCGTTCGTGTAGTCGGACACGCCGACTTCATCGAGACAGCGCGTCAGCATGGCCGCATCTTCGATCGCCATCGCGGCGCCCTGCGCCATGTGCGGCTTCATCGGATGGCAGGCATCGCCCAGCAGGACCATGCGGCCACGGCTCCAGAGCGGCAGCGGATCGCGTTCGAGCAGCGGCCACTTGGAGATGGACGGCGAGACATCGATCAGATGCTGGATGTCGGGATGCCAACCTGCGAACGCTTCCTTCATTTCTTCGCGGCTGCTTTCCATGAATGGCACGCCCGCCGGCCATTCCTTCTGCGGCACGCCCGTCACGTAGTAATACTCGTCGTGCTTCTCGGTGACGTAGTAGACCATCATGTGACGGTCGCCCGACCACCACTTCACGCAGGCGTCATACGGCTTGTTATTCAGCAACGACGCCGGAAACACCGCGCGATGCGCGACCCAGCCGGTGTACTTGGGCGGCTCCGCGCCCAGCAGATGATCGCGAATCTTTGAATTGACGCCATCTGCGCCGATCACGATGTCGGCCGTCTCCACGGAGCCATCGGCGAAGGTCATCCGCACTTCATTGCCGGTATCTTCGACCGAGCTCAGCTTCTTGCCGAAACGCACGACGCCCGGGCTGCTCGCCTGCGTCAGCAGCGCGTGAAAGTCGCCGCGATGCACGGTCAGATAGCTCGCGCCGTAGTTCTTCACGGCAAAGTCGCCTAGCGGAATCTGCGACATGATTACCGACGTCTTGCCATCCCGGCTGTACCAGTAGTCGGGGTGCGATCCCATCTTGTTGAGCGCGTCCTCGCAGCCGATGCGGCGCATCACCTTCATCATGTTCGGCCCGACGTGGATGCCCGCGCCCAGCCGCGAGAATGCCTGCGCCTGTTCGTACAAGACGACGTCGTAGCCGCTGCGTTCCAGCAATGCGGCAGCGGTCGCGCCGCCAAGTCCAGCGCCGATGACGGCAATGCGGGCTTTGCTCATGGAAATCTCCTGATCGATATGTGCCCGTGGTGTCACGCGATGACATCCAGCGAGCGGAGTGACGGTGTGATTTATAGCGTACACACTCAATATCACGAAAACAAGCGGAAAAATCGCGGAGACCGTGAAACGCCCTTCATTGGCGGTATTAAGCGCATAAACCTAGGGAAAATACCGACCCAATCGATGCTCTAAGATCTTTTATCAGGTTGTCATTTTATAGCGTACACGCTAGACTTAAATGCAATTCCCCTCACCGGCCAGGAGCATCCATGTTCAAGACCTATCGCATCGGCCAGATCGTGCCGAGTTCCAACACGACAATGGAAACCGAGATTCCCGCGATGCTGCGCCTGCGCGAAGCCATCCGGCCCGAGCGCTTCACGTTCCATTCGAGCCGCATGCGCATGAAAAAGGTCGTCAAGGAAGAACTGGCCGCGATGGACGCCGAATCGGACCGCTGCGCGATCGAACTGTCGGATGCGCGTGTCGATGTGCTCGGTTACGCCTGCCTCGTCGCCATCATGGCGATGGGCCGCGGCTATCACCGCGTGTCGCAGGAGCGCCTGACGAAGCACACCACCGAGAACGGTGCTCACGCGCCCGTGCTCACCAGCGCAGGCGCACTCGTCGATGCATTGAAAGTGATCGGCGCGAAGCGGATCGTGGTCGTCGCCCCGTACATGAAGCCGCTGACAGAACTCGTCGTGGATTACATCGGCAGCGAAGGCTACGAAGTCATCGACTGGCGGGCGCTCGAGATTCCCGACAACCTCGAAGTCGGGCGTCATGACCCGTCGCGGCTGCCGGACATCGTCTCGAAGATGAAGTATCAGGACGCCGATGCCATCGTGCTCTCGGCGTGCGTTCAGATGCCATCCCTGCCTGCGGTTGCAAAGGTCGAAGCGATGACCGGCAAGCCCGTCATCACGGCCGCCATCGCCACCACCTACGCGATGCTGCGCCATCTCGATCTGGAGCCCATCGTTCCCGGCGCGGGCGCGCTGCTGTCCGGCGCGTACTGAGCCGCCCGGCAACTTTTGCGGAGCCACACCATGTCATCCACGTTTCTTCACGGCGGCAATGTGTTCGCCAACGGCATTCGCCAGCATTACCTGCGCTATGGACCCGGCGCAAGCAGCGCGGGCGGGCAATCGACGCGGCCGGCCATCGTCCTGATTCCGGGCATCACCAGTCCGGCGATCACCTGGGGCTTCGTCGGCGAAGTCCTCGGAAGCCGCTTCGATACCTATATTCTGGATGTGCGCGGGCGCGGGCTTTCGTCGGCGTCGGACACGCTCGACTACAGTCTCGACGCGCAAGCCGACGACGTCGTCGCGTTCGTCAAGGCGCTGGGCCTCGACGCCTTCAGTCTTCTCGGCCACTCGATGGGCGCGCGCATCGCCGCGCGCGCGGCGGGACGCATCGAGCGCGGGCTCAGGAGCGTCGTGCTGGTCGATCCGCCCGCGTCCGGTCCGGGGCGCCGTCCTTATCCTTCGCAGTTGCCGTGGTACGTCGATTCGATGGCGCTCGCGCGCAAGGGCATGGACGCGCAAGCCATGAGCCAGTTCTGTCCGACGTGGACCTTCGAGCAGCGCCAGTTGCGCGCGGAATGGCTGCATACGTGCGATGAACGCGCCGTGCTGGCGTCGTTCAAGGGCTTTCATGAAGACGACTTCTTCGCCGATGCAGCGCGCCTGAACGTGCCGTCGCTTCTCATCACCGCCGAGCGCGGCGACGTGGTCCGGCCGGAAGACGTCGCCGAATTGCAACGCGCCACGCCTTCGATGCTGCACACGCGCGTGCCGGATGCAGGCCACATGATCCCGTGGGACAACGAAGCCGGCTTCTATGCGGCGCTGGGCGATTTCCTCGGCGCGCCCGTGTCCCTGAACAAGCCTGCGTGAGCGCACCGCACATTCTTTGGAGATGACGATGGCCATCAGCGACTATCAACTCATCGAAGCGTGGAAGGAAGTGCTCACGCTCTCGAAGCTCGAACGCGGGCAGACGGTCACCATTCTGACGAGCGCGGGCACGCATCCTCAGACCTTGTCGTGCGCGCTCATCGCAACGCAGTCGATGGGCGCGATCGTGAACCGGTTGGACCTGCCGCCCATCAACGGCGAGAAAGGCTTCAGCCGCGATTCGCTCGCGTATCTCGGCACGACGCCGCTCACCGGCAATCAGGCGGCGATCGCCGCGCTCAAGAACAGCGATCTCGTGCTGGACCTGATGACCTTGTTGTTCTCGCCGGAGCAGCACGAAATCCTGCAGTCGGGGACCAAGATCCTGCTCGCGGTGGAGCCGCCCGAAGTGCTCGTGCGCCTCGTGCCGACGCTCGCGGACCGCACCCGCGTGCTCGCCGCGACCGAGCGCATCAAGGCGGCGCGTCAGATGCACGTGCATTCCGACGCGGGCACGGACTTCACCTGCCCGATGGGCAACTTTCCCGCCATCGCCGAATACGGTTTCGTCGATGAACCCGGCCGCTGGGACCACTGGCCGAGCGGCTTCGCGCTGACGTTTCCGAACGACAGGACCGCGCACGGCAAGATCGTCATCGACCGGGGCGATATTCTGCTGCCGCAAAAGCACTACGTCAGCGAGCCGATCACGCTTACGGTGGAAGGCGGCTATGCGGTGCGCATCGAAGGCGGCACGGATGCGGCGCTTTTGCGCGACTACATGGAAACCTTCGACGATCCCGAGGGCTATGCGATCTCGCACATCGGCTGGGGGCTGCAGCCGCGCGCGCGCTGGTCGACGCTCGGTCTCTACGATCGCGAAGCCACCATCGGCATGGACGCGCGCGCGTTCGAGGGCAACTTCCTGTTCTCGCTCGGACCGAACAACGAAGGCGGCGGCGATCGCACGACGACCTGCCATATCGACATCCCGCTGCGCCATTGCACCGTCTCTCTCGACAACGAGGTCGTCGTCCGGGATGGCCGCGTGCTCGACGCCAACCACGCATAGAAGGCACGACATGAACGATCTCACCCAGCATGCGGAAGCGCATGTCTACCGGCAACAGGGCTTCGGCACGCCGATGGCGCCCAAGGGCCGGGTCGCGCTGCTGATCGTGGATCTCGTGGTTGGCTTCGCCGACCCCGCGGTCTTCGGCGGCGGCAATATCCCGCAGGCGATCGAGCGCACGAAGCACGCGCTCAAGGCCGCGCGCGAGAACGGCTGGCCCGTCGCGCACAGCCGCATCGTCTACGCGGCCGACGGCAGCGACGATAACGTCTTCTCGCTGAAAGTCCCCGGCATGGCGACGCTCACCGAGGACAATCCCAACAGCGCCATCGTCGCGGAACTGACTCCGGCAAAGGGCGAACTGGTGGTTCGCAAGACGGTTCCCTCGGCATTCTTCGGCACGCAACTGACGCCGTGGCTCGCGCAGCAAGGCATCCAGACGCTGCTGGTGGCGGGCGCGGTCACGAGCGGCTGCGTGCGCGCGAGCGTCGTCGACGCCATGTCGTTCGGCTTCCGACCGTTCGTGCTGTCGGACTGCGTCGGCGATCGCGCGCTGGCGCCGCACGAAGCGAGTCTCTTCGACATGGCGCAGAAATACGCGACCGTACTTCCGCTGTCCGACGCGCTCGCGGCGATCTCGGCAGCCGAAGCCGAAGCGCGGTAGTGTAGGAAGCGGGCGCGGACCGCTTCGGCGGTTCACGCGCCGAGAGATGCCCGAGTGCATGACGAGGAAGAACGTGAATCGCGCCGATCTGCTTGCCCGAAACGGCCGCCTGGCCATCATTCGCCAGCCGCTTAGCCCGGTCGCCCCCGCGCGGGGCCAGCCGGGAAGCCATTCGACCTTCGTGCCGGATGTGCCCGAGGTGTTCGTGGCCGTTCTCGACGACGAAAGCATCCTCGCGTTCAACGGGCATGTGGATCTGGGCACGGGCATTCGCACGTCGCTCGCGCAAATCGTGGCGGAAGAGCTCGACGTTCCCGCCGAACGCGTTCGTATGATCCTCGGCTCGACCGCCGCGACGCCGAATCAGGGGCCGACTATCGCCAGCGCCACGATCCAGATATCGGCGGTTCCGCTTCGCTGCGCGGCGGCGCAGGCACGGCTCTCCCTCCTCGACCTGGCCGCGCAACGCATGGACGCCGCCATCGAGCGCCTCACGGCGGCGAACGGGCGTGTGTTCCTCAAAGACGCCGATGCCACCGGCGGCCGTACTTTCGGCGAGCTGGTGAAAGACCGGCAGATCACGGCCGAACTCGATACGCAGGTCAAGACGAAAGACCCGGCCGACTATCGGCTCATCGGCCGTTCGTCGAGACGTGTGGATATGCCTGCCAAAGCCACCGGAGAGCTGACCTTCGTGCACGACGTGCGCGTGCCCGGCATGCTGCATGGCCGCGTGGTGCGGCCGCCTTACAGCGGCATCGACTCGGGTCCGTTCGTCGGCCGGTCCCTGATTTCGGTCGATGAATCTTCCGTCGCCGATATCCCCGGACTTCGCGCGGTGGTCGTCGTCGGCGATTTCGTGGGTGTCGTGGCCGAGCGCGAGGAGTTCGCCGCGCGCGCCGCGCGCAGACTCAAGGTGCAATGGCGCGAAACGCCGGCCCTGACGTCGATGGACGATATTGGGCAAGCCATCTCGAATGCGCCAGCGACACGCCGGCTTCTGCTCGAAGAAGGCGATGTCGAACGCGTGCGCGACGCGACGGGCACCACGACCCTTTCGCGCACTTACGTGTGGCCTTATCAGATGCACGGGTCCATCGGACCATCGTGCGCGGTCGCGGATTATCGCGAGCCCGGCGACGGACGCATCACGGTCTGGTCCGGCACGCAGAATCCGGTTTCGTTGCGGCATGACCTTGCGAAGCTCGTCGGACGCAGCGAAGCCGACTTCGACATCGAACGCATGGAAGCGGCCGGATGCTACGGCCGCAACTGCGCGGACGATGTCTGCGGCGATGCGCTGCTGCTCTCACGCGCGGCCGGGCATCCGGTCCGGGTCCAGTTGACGCGTCAGGACGAGCACCTTTGGGAACCCAAGGGCACCGGGCAGGTGATGCAGGTCACGGGCACGGTCACGGACGGCGGCGAACTCGTCGGCTACGACTTCTCGACGCGCTATCCGTCCAACGATGCGCCGCTGCTCGCCCTGCTGCTGAGCGGTGTTCAGCCGGCCGTTTCCGGTGTGTTCGAAATGGGCGACCGCACGGCTGTGTCGCCCTACGAGTCGCCGAACCGGCGTTTCGTCTGCGAGGATCTGGCGTCGATCGTGCGTGCGTCGTGGCTGCGCGGCGTCTCGGCGCTGCCCAATTCCTTCGCCCACGACGCGTTTGCCGATGAGTGCGCGGCGCTGACGGGCACCGACCCGCTCGAGTATCGCCTCCGGCATCTGAAGGACGATCGGGCGATCGACCTCCTGCGCGCCGTCGCTCAGCGCGCCGGGTGGCAGGCTCGGCCAAAGCGTATCGAGAAGCACGGCCGCCTCGTGCGCGGAAGAGGCATCGCCTACGCGCGCTATGTGCATAGCCGCTTCCCCGGCTTCGGCGCGGCGTGGGCTGCGTGGATCGTCGATCTCGTGGTCGACAGGTTGAGCGGCGAGATCACAGTCGAGCGCGTCGTGATCGGACAGGACACGGGCACGATGATCAACCCGGATGGCGTGCGTCACCAGATTCACGGCAATGTGATCCAGGTGCTGAGCCGTTCGTTGAAAGAGCGCGTGCGTTTCAGCGAAGGCAAGACCGCGGCGCGCGACTGGTCGAGCTACCCGATACTCACCTTCGCCGAGGTGCCCGCGATCGACGTGGTGCTCATGCCCCGGCAAGGCGAACCGCCGATGGGTGCGGGCGAATCCGCTTCGGTGCCCGGCCCTGCCGCGCTGGCCAACGCCATCTTCGATGCAACCGGCGTGCGATTCTTCGCCCCGCCGTACACGCCGGACGCCATCCGCGCCGGTCTGGACGAAGCCGGGCGGCGCTACGCGTCGAACGAGGACGCTCGCACCGTTTCTTCTTAGCGAGCCGTCGGCGGCGATCAGCTTTCGTCGAGCTCGAGCATCTTGCGCAGCAAGTACTGCAGCGCCACCCGCTCGCCCGGATTTAGCTTGCCGTAGGTGCGCTCCGTGACCTGCGCGGCGAACGGCACGGTCGCGTCGATCAGCGCTTCCCCCTGGGGCGTGGCGTTCACCACCAGCTTGCGGCCATCCGTCGGGTCCGGCACGACTTGCACCAGCGCGCGCGCCTTGAGGCGATCTACGACGCCACGGATCGTCGCCTGGTCGATCGCCGTCGTCTTGACGATGTCGTTGAGCGAACATCCCCTGCTCTCCTTGACCGCGGACAACGCCACGAACTGCGCGGCGGTCAGTTGCGAATCGGGAATCGCCTCCTGAAAGATCGCGACGTGACGCTGATACGCACGACGCAACAGGTGACCGATCTGGTCATGAAAGTCGTAATCGTCGTTGGGAAGCGACATATCCGGAGAGGCGGTTTCAAAAGAGTGAGGCGCGGGGCGACGCGCTTGCAGGGCTTCCATTTTAACGGACCGACTCCGAAGCAAGACTGGATGATCGACGGCGGCCGACGAGAGGGCCACCAGGACGTGTTGCGCCACCTCGACGACACCTGCACGAAGATGGTGCCGGCGATTGTCGTCTCGGTGCATATTTGAGCGCATACGCTTAATATGTGTGCGAAACTTGCTTTCATCCATGGGGTTTTACCCCCGTAATGGCGATGTCCAGTATCGCGAACCTAATTGCTATATGAAGCAGTAACACGTAGTTTCGCGGCTCCCTTCCCGCCGCGCGCACCGCAAACGGCTCTTAGGGTATTTTCTAGCGTGTACGCTGTATTTTGACATGCTATACAGAATCCTGCGGACGCAAAACACATGTTTTCGTCAAGGAACCTTCACCTAACCAGGGTCGCCCCATGTCAACTGTTCAATCTGGCGTAAGCGTCGCGTCGAGAGACACACATCAAGAGCTATACCGAAAGGTCACGTTTCGCCTCATCACGCTGTTCTGCCTGTGCTATTTCGCGGCGTACCTGGACCGCGTGAACATCGGTCTGGCCAAGCTTCAGATGCTCGACGCATTGAAGTTCGGCGATGCCGTCTACGGACTCGGCGCGGGCCTGTTCTTCGTGGGCTACGTGCTGTTCGAAGTCCCGAGCAATCTCATCCTCCAGCGCGTGGGCGCGAAGTTCTGGATTGCGCGCATCATGATCACCTGGGGTCTGTTGTCGGGTGCGACGATGTTCGTGCATACGCCGATGCAGTTCTACATCGTGCGATTCCTGCTGGGTGTGGCCGAAGCAGGCTTCCTGCCGGGCGTGTTGCTCTATCTCACGCAGTGGTATCCGGATGCGCGGCGTGCACGGATCGTGGCGCTGTTCATGGTCGGCCTGCCGATGTCGAGCATGGTCGGCAGCCCGATCTCCGGCTGGATCATGCGCTTCTTCGACGGAACACATGGACTCGGCGGCTGGCAATGGCTGTTTCTGCTCGAAGCACTGCCTTCCATCCTGCTGGGCCTCGCGGTGCTGCGCTGGCTGCCAAACACCATCGAATCGGCGAAGTGGCTGACCGACGATGAAAAGAAGATGCTGCGCGCGCAGCTCGCCGAAGAAGGCTCGGACCACAAGAGCCACAAGCTGAGCGAAGCCTTCACGAACCGTAAAGTGTGGTCGCTTGGACTCATCGATCTGTGTGTGCTGCTCGGCCTGTACGCCGTGAGCTTCTGGTTGCCGACCATTCTTCGTGACACGGGCGTCACGGACTCGTATCACATCGGCTGGCTGATGGTCATTCCGAACGCCGCCGCCGTCGTCGGCACGTTGCTTTGCGGTTCGAGCTCGGACCGGGCGCGCGAGCGGCGGTGGCATATCGTCGTGCCATTCGCAGTGGCTGCCGCTGCGCTGGTGATCGCCGGGGCGATGACACCGAGTACGGCGATGACGGTCCTGCTCTTCTCGCTCGTGAATGCAGGCGCGGCAGCAGCGATGCCCGTGGTATGGGCCCTTCCTTCGACGTTTCTTCGGGGCACAGCGGCGGCCGGGGGGATTGCTTTCGCGTGCTCGATAGCGAACGTGGGTGGCTTCGGAAGCACATATCTCATCGGCTATCTTCGCGACACGTTCCACACGCAAAGCGCCGGTCTCTACGCGTTCGCCGCGTTCATCCTGTTCGGTTGCGCGCTGGCGCTCGCATTCCCGAAGAAGCTGGTCAATCGTTGACTCGGCTGCACTCGAAACCCCAGGACGGCACCACGTCACCGCGCTCCTTCACGACCTTCGCCACGACGTACGTGAAGTAGCGCTCGATCCCGAGACCTTCGGTGAGCAGACCATCCATGAAGCGCTGGTAATGATCGATGTCGCGGGATAACAGTGTTGAATCGGAGAGCTGATCTCGTTGAGGGGCCGTTTGACGTAGCGATCTGGGCGCGCGAGCGGTTGGACTCTGAAGCCGGGTTGATTGTTCGGAAACTCGGTGTCAGCCGGCGCATCCTCGTCGTGGCTCCCGACTATTTGAAGCGGCGACCGCCGATCGGCGATCCCGCCGATCTGCAGCACGAACAGGTGGTGACGCTCGCGGAAGACGGAGCTGAGACCGAATGGATCGTGATGCGGCAGAGCAGCGAACAGCGAGTCGTTGAGCTCACCCCGCGTTTCATGCTTATAGATACGCTGCATGCCGCCGAACGACGCGTGCGATTCGATCAGTTCGAGCATCGCGTCACTCCTCTAGTAGATGACGACTGAGCGGATCGACTCGCCCTTCTTCATTAAATCGAAGCCTTCGCTGATCTGGTCGAGCCTCAGGTGGTGCGTGATCAGATCGTCGATGTTGATCTTGCCTTCCATGTACCGGTCGACGATCTTCGGCACCTCGGTGCGGCCACGCGCGCCGCCGAATGCCGAGCCCTTCCACTGACGGCCCGTGACCAGCTGGAACGGCCGCGTGCTGATCTCTTCGCCCGCCGCTGCCACGCCGATAATGAACGACTGGCCCCAGCCCTTGTGCGTACATTCGAGCGCCTGGCGCATTAGCGTCGTGTTGCCGACGCACTCGAACGAATAGTCCGCGCCGCCATCCGTCAGCTGCACGATGTAATCGACAACGTTCTCGACCTCCTTCGGGTTGACGAAGTGCGTCATGCCGAACTTCTTCGCGAGTTCGACGCGGCCCGGATTGATATCGACACCGATGATCTTGTCAGCACCTACCATTTTGGCGCCCTGGATCACATTCAAACCGATGCCGCCTAGACCGAACACGACGACATTCGCGCCCGCCTCCACATTGGCCGAATAAACGACAGCGCCGATGCCCGTCGTCACGCCGCAGCCGATGTAGCAGACCTTGTCGAACGGTGCATCTTCGCGAATCTTCGCGACCGCGATTTCCGGCACCACGATGTAGTCGAGAACGTGGACGTGCCCATGTAGTGGAACAAAGGCTTGCCGTCGAGCGAGAAGCACGACGTCGCGTCGGGCATCAAGCCCTTGCCCTGCGTCGAGCGGATCGCCTAGCACAGGTTCGTCTTGCGCGACAGACAGAACTTGCATTGGCGGCACTCGGGCGTGTAGAGCGGAATCACGTGATCGCCCTTCTTCAGCGTGCCCACGCCTGGACCGGTATCGACGACGACGCCCGCGCCTTCGTGGCCGAGAATCGCGGGGAAGATGCCTTCCGGATCAGCGCCGGACAGCGTGTAATAGTCGGTATGGCAGATGCCCGTCGCCTTCACCTCGATCAGCACTTCACCCGCGCGCGGACCGTCGAGGTCGACTTCTTCGATCGTCAACGGTGCGCCTGCCTTCCATGCAACGGCTGCTCTTGTCTTCATGAATCTTTGCCCGCTGATGGTGGGTTCGGTCCAAATATTTCCCATGCGTCACCTCGTTGCGTATGCCTTCCATAATAGCGTGGGCGGGTTACCGCGTCACGGCATAGACGCAGGCGCCTGCGGTCTGACGATGCGGCGGTTATTGCTCGGTCTCCAGTTGAGACAGGCGGTATTCAATTAGCGATCCTAAGGTAATGCGCTAATTCCTTTTATGTAAAGGCTAGGTTCTGGTGACTAAGCTTGTCTTCGATTGAAAGGAATTGCGCCATTCATAGCGACAACGCAATTCCGTTGCTTTTTAAAACGCCGGCTTCACCGAATCAATGTTGTCCTTTGTGACTCGCACGGTAGGCAATACGAACTTGGGGGGCACCTTTTCGCCCTTCAAGATCTTGACCGCGACGGCCATACTCTCTGTACCGGCGGGCGGGTACAGCCACGTCGCAGCCTCATCGCCTGCGCGGATCGCGTCAAATTCCTCCTTTTGCCCGTCGAGCCCGAGCACCTTGATCTCGCCCGATCGGCCGCTTTCCTTGATCGCTTGAATCGCACCGAGCGCCATCTCGCCATTCGCTGCGAACACGAGATCGATTGTGCCGGCCGGATGCGCCTGCAGGATGTTCTGCATCGTCGCATAGGCCTTCGGGCGACGGTAATCCGCGGGTTGCCTTGCGATTACTTTGATGTCCGCATATTTTCCGGTCACCGACGTGACACCGCCAATACGGTTTACCGATGTTTCGTCACCCGGAATTCCTTCAAGCAAAACAATATTGCCTTTGGGCTTGCCATACTTCTTCGTCAGCGTTTCGACAATGTATTGACCAGCGTCCGCTCCGAGCGCACGATTATCGCCTGAGACCATGGTGATAGCGCCGGCATTATCAATAGGTTTGCCGACAAACATGTATGGCACCCCTCGCTCCTTTAACGACGCCAACTCCTGACGCAGCCCTTCGGCTTTCCCCGCCTGTACAAGCAACAGCTTGATGCCCTTGGATTCCATGTCCTCGATACCGGCAATTTGGCCAGCGACGTTGCCCTGCCCGTCAGTGGCAAGAACCTTGATACCGGCAACCGCTGCAGCTTCGTTGACCTGCTTGCGCTGCGTGGCAAGCCACGGATGATCAAGGCTCTCCTGCGAGAGTCCGATCGTGTCGGCCGCAAGCGCGCTCGCGGAGGCGCTAAAGGCAAGCGCTGTGGCGGCTGCGAGCTGCATCAATTTCGCGTTGAACATGGTTGTCTCCTTGGATTATGGAACCGCTTTAGCGGCCTTTTGAACGATTGAGTTGCGCGTGGATCAACACCGCGCCGACAATGATTGCGCCCTTCACGATTAGCTGCGTATAGGCAGGAATGTTGAGCAAATTGAGAAGGTTGTTCAGAACGCCGATCAGCAAGACGCCGACGATCGTGCCGCCGATGCCACCCGCGCCACCCGATAGGCTCGTGCCGCCGACGACCACTGCGGCGATCGCATCGAGTTCGAGGCCCTTGCCGAGATTCGCCTCGCCAATATTGAGTTGCGTCGACATGACGAGGCCACCGAGACCTGCGAACAATCCGGAGAGGCAATAGGCGATCACACGAACCTTGTCCACCGGCACGCCTGACAGACGCGCTGCTTCCGCATTGCCTCCTACTGCGTACACATGTCTCCCATAGCGCGTCATCCGCAATATCACCGCCGACGCGATCGCCATGACGATGAACAGCAATGCCTGCACCGGCACGCCACCAAGTTTGCCGCGTCCGATCCACGACAGCGACACCGGCACACCGATGACCGGCTGTCCATCCGAATAAGCGAGCCCGACGCCAACAAGTGCCGTCATCATCCCGAGCGTGACAATGAACGGCTGGATGCGCCCCTTCGTGGTAATGAAACCATTGGCCCAGCCGCACGCGATAGCGACCGCAAGGCCGCCAGCCAGTGACGCGAACGGTCCGTAGGGCTTGAGCCCAGCGATGGCGAGCGTGGTGAGCGCGAGAATGGATCCCACCGAAAGATCAATGCCTGCCGTGAGAATAACGAACGTCATGCCAAGCGATGTCAGCCCGACGACCGACACCTGACGCACGACGTTCAACAGGTTCTCCGCTGTGAGGAAGTAAGGCGAGGACACCGCCGCCGTCACACACAAGAGCATGAAGATGGCGAGAATTCCGAAGCGCTGGATAAGTTCGATACGCCGATAAGCACCGCTCGAAAATCGTCCGTTCGAAGTCGCGCCAGAAATGGGTTCTACTAGTGCCATGATTTACCTCGCTATCATATGAAGGACCGACTCTTCCGTCGCGCCGTGTGCGGAAGCTTCTCCCGTGACCACGCCATCGCGCAGCGCGACGATGCGATCGGCCATCCCGAGCAACTCCGGCAATTCCGACGAGATCAGGAGCACCGCTTTACCGGAACGTGCGATCTCATCGATCAACCTGTAGAACTCGACCTTCGCGCCAACATCGACGCCGCGCGTCGGTTCGTCCAAAATCAGCAGCGTGTAATCGTGAGCGATCCACTTCCCGAACACGACCTTTTGCTGATTACCACCGGACAGTGTGCCGACCGGCACTTCCGCGCTCGACGCCGATACGGCTAGTTGCTTGCAGACGGACGCTACCCGCGCTTGCTCGCGGCGCCGATTGATGAAGCCCAACCGGCAAACGCTCTCGAGTGTGGGAAGCATGGCGTTCTCGCGAATGCTGAGGCCGAGCACAAGTCCTTGCGCCTTGCGATCTTCAGGCACAAGCGCGACGCCTGCGTCGATCGCCTCCGCAGCCGTTTTGGGGCGATGAATGCGGCCCCCCAGCGATATCTCGCCCGACTCGATGTCGTCGAGTCCGAATATCGCGCGTGCCACTTCCGTGCGCCCCGCGCCGACAAGTCCTGCTAGTCCCACGATCTCGCCTGCACGAACGCTGAAGGTGACGTCTTTTACTCGTTCCGCGAGCCGCAGCGCTTTTACATCGAGCACGATGTCGTTGCTGGTCGCATCACCGCCACGCCGATCGGGAAAGCGCGTGTCGACTTCGCGGCCTACCATGAGACGGATCATCGCCGCGCGGTCGAGGTCTGCTACCTTGCGCGTGCAGACCGATCGACCGTCCTTTAGGATCGTGCAGGTGTCGCAGAGGTCGAAGATCTCATCCATTCGATGCGACACATAGAGAATCGTGACGCCATCGCGAGACAACGTCCGCACTACGTTGTAGAGCAGCGTCATCTCGTGATCGGAGAGGGTCGCAGACGGTTCGTCCATGATCAGCACGCGAGCCGAAACCGCGAGTGCCTTCGCGATCTCGACGAGTTGCTGTTCGGCCACAGACAGCGTGCTAACACGCCTGCGCACGTCGATCGGTGCGCCGATGCGCGCGAGCAGCGCCTTCGCTTCGCTACGCATCGAAGCGGCATCGAGAAGACCGCGCGTGATTCGCTCGCGGCCCAGGAAGATGTTTTCGGCGACACTCAATGCTGGGATCAGGTTGAATTCCTGATAGATCGTCGATACGCCCGCGTCCACCGCCTCGCTCGGCGATGCCGGCGCGTAGACCACGCCATCGAGCATGAGTTGGCCTTCGTTCGGAGCGGTCGCGCCGCTCAGTATCTTGATCAATGTGGATTTACCCGCGCCGTTCTCGCCGATGAGAGCATGCACGGAACCCTTGGCACATGAAAATTCCACGCGATCCAGGGCCCGTACGCCGGGGTACGTCTTGCTGATTCCCTTCACTTCCAGCACGTTCATGGACAACCTCAACTGCGCGTTGGTGACGATGGGTCGACTCAAGCGATTTGCAACTGAATTTTCAGGACACTCTTGTCCTCAGCTAGTCGCTTGAACGCAGCCTGAACGTCATCCAGCCGATAGATGGTGGTGAGGAACGGCGCGACATCTACGCGTCGATAGCCGAGCAATGTGGCCGCTTCGTGCATGTCGTCTCCCATGCCGGCGACGCTGCCTTGCACACCCTGCTCGCGCAGCACGAAAGCGAGCGCGGAGATCCTGAACGTGTGGCCTGGTTTGGCGATACCGAACGCAATCACGCGGCCTCCGGGGCGGATCAGTGTGAACGCCTGCTCGTAAAGTTCAGTCGAACCCACGCTTTCGATCGCGACATCCACACCCCGTCCGTCGGTCGCTGCACGCACGGTGGCGTCGAGTTGCGACGGATCGGTGACGACGAAATCCGCGCCCAGCTCCTTCGCAAGCGCCGCGCGCTGTGCATTCGGCTCGACGACGATCACGGGCGCCGCACCCGCGCGCACGGCCAATTGCATGTGCATCTGCCCGATGGGCCCGGCTCCGATGACTAGTACGCTTTCGCCAAGTCGCAAATGTCCTTTGCGGAACGCGCGCACGATGCATGAGAGCGGTTCAACCATCGCGCCCTCCTCCACCGGCATTGCAGCGGGCAGCGGAACGACCGCATACGCCGGCACGCGCACGTACTCAGCCATGCCGCCGTTCACATGGATGCCGAGTTGAACCATCTGTGTGCAATTGAGGATCTCGTTCTTGCGGCAATAGAAGCAACTGCGGCATCCGAGATTGATGTCGGCAGTCACGGCCTGACCCACCTTCAAACCGTTCACCGCCGAGCCGACTTCAGCAATCGTCCCAGAGAATTCGTGTCCGGGAATCAGCGGCAGGCGGTCGCTCGAATAGTTGCCGTGATAGATATGCAGGTCGGTCCCGCAGATGCCGCAACGCTCAACTTTAATCAGCACGTCGGACGCGCCGCACTCTGGAACGGGCACATCGCGCAACTCGAACTGCATCGGAGCAACAAGAACAGCAGCTTTCATGAATTCTCCCTAACGGTGAAGCGTGGACGCGAGCTGACCCAGCCGCCGCTGCGATGCGCAGCGGCGGAACACGCGCGCACGATAACGCGTGAGTTATTGCGGTGTCGGTGCGTCCTGCCGGATCAATTCGCGACGCTTTAGCTCGTCCCAGAACGCCGGAGGGATATCTGCCCGGAAGGTCTGCAAGTTGTCTTCGAGCTGCGCAACGGTACGCACGCCAGGAATGTTGGTCGGAATCGCAGGATGGCCCAGCACGAACTGCAACGACGCCGCTTTCAACGGCACCGCGTATTCGCGACACACCTGCTCGATCTGCCGAACCCGTTCGAGAATTGCTTCCGGGGCGGGCGAATAGTTGTATTTTGCGCCGGCCACGGCGCCTGTCGCGAGGATGCCGCTGTTGTATCCACCACCGAGGATCACGGACACCTGACGTTTTTCGCATAGCGGCAGGAAGCCATCGAGCGCGTCCTGCTCGAGCAGTGTGTAGCGCCCGGCTAGCAGCAGGCAATCGAAGTCAGCCTGCTTGATGGCTTCGTGGGCGACTTGCCATTCGTTGACGCCCACGCCCACTGCTTTTACGACGCCTTCGTCGCGCAACTTCAACAGCGCCTTTGCCGCGCCCGACATCGCCGCGTCGAACATTTCAGGCTGCCGGTCGCCGTGCGTGAAGGCGTCGATGTCGTGGATCAGCGCGATGTCAATGTGCTCAAGCGCCAGCCGCTGCAGGCTGTCTTCGATCGAGCGCATTGTGCCGTCGTAGCTATAGTCGAAGCGCATTTCGAACGGCAGACCGTCGACCCACGGCGTGAAGTTGATCTCTGCGCGCTTGCGTGGTTTAAGAAGTCGGCCGACCTTTGTGGACAGCACATACTGATCGCGCGGATACCAGCGTAAGCCCTGCCCGCACCGCGCTTCGCTCAAGCCGTGGCCGTACATCGGCGCAGTGTCGAAGTAGCGCACGCCGGCGTCCCATGCGGCCTTAATTAAGGCCGCCGAATCGTCTTCGGAAATCGGCCGGAAAATGTTGCCTATCGGCGCGGCACCGAAACCCATCAGCGTCGTTTCGAGTCCCGATCGCGGCCATCTACGCTTTTCTGCTGGATTCATCCTTGTCTCCTGTCGACTTTAGAGGTGGGCGTTTCAACGCATGTGTGGTTCCGTGTGGCAGTGCGACCGAAGTGGTCATTCGCGGAGCCTTTCCACCTCTACTCTATAACCCACCGGATAGTTACTTGATACCTATGCTAAGCGCAGCTGCAGGATCAATCAAACGGGGTTTTCCCGGGGCTACCATGTGCCGTCGAGAGTTCGTGGGCCGCTCCTCGTGCTCAATCAAGCGAACGCCCAAGAATTGGCTGTCCGCAGACGTGCGCGGAATCATCTAGCACTGCGTGGAGAACTTAGCTCGTGATCTCGTTCGCGCCCCTGCAGCGCTGTGGTGCTCGAGCGAAAGGACACGATGGCGCTTGTTTTAGAGGTGGCAACTGGTGGCACAGTGGACGCCCGCCTGCATCAATCGCGACGATCTGAGCCTCCGGGATCGGCGTCTCATAGCTTCGACAGGACGTATTCTTATCGCTTGTGCCGCGATGGCTTCACGATGCCCTGCCTCCCGTTTTATGCGACGCAGTCACGCATGTCGCGGCTACGTGAATAACCTTCTGCCGGTGACCCGAGCCTGTCCATGGGCGAGTCGAAGCATCAGGTTGCACAATGCGGGCGAGGCCGTCAGCACCGGTAACCCGTGTTCGGGGATGAACGACGCCGAACCCAGCGCGTCCGATTATCCGCATATCTGCGCTGCTATCATCCAGGCGGCGGCCAAAGGCAGGCCGCCGATTTTGCTTCAATCTCTTGCTGATTTTGAATTTCCCAACGGCGGTATTGACCGCTCCGCTTTGACAAGTCTCGCATCGACCAGCGACTGCGCCCGTATCCGCCGGTATTCTCGCTCGTCGACGGGCACGGCACGCGGCTTACCCAGATCGTTCAGGTGCACGCGGAAGGTTTCCCGCGCGGTCAGCGCCGCAACCGCCGCGACGATCGTCGCAACAAACGTAATGGCACCGATTGTGAGCGGAACGTTGGCCGACCCTCCCGGCGGTGCGACGGCGACAAACAGCGCAGGCAGCAGCGCCGCGATGGTGATTCCGACGTTATGCCCGATCGCCACCCCGGTGACTCGATTGCGAGTGCGGAACAACTCGGGATAAAAGCTTGGGAAGATAGCATTGAAGCCCTGGTAAGCAACACCCCACATCAGCAGCGCCATGATGATCGCCAAAGGCGTGTTACGGATGCTGATGGAATAGAGATAGCCGAACGACAGCAGACCTGAGGCGAGCGCACCGACGATCGCCGGGAGTCGACGACCAATTCTGTCCGACAGATTGCCGACATAGGGGATCAAGATCACCGCCAGAATGTTGCCAAGCACCGGAATCCAAAGATATACGTCCGCATGGAAGCCGATTCCATAAGCTGGCTGGACCGCATACGCAGCACCGAAGATCGTCGCTACGACCGGAATAACGGTCGTCAACGACATGCAGGCGACGCGCAAGATATTGGCCCAACTATCGGCGAAGGCATGGATGATTGGCGACTTCGCAATCTCACCATGCTCGTCTTCTTCGACAAACGCCGGAGTCTCATCGACATCGCGTCGAATGAAATAACCCGCGACGATGATAAAAAAGCTCAAGAGGAAGGGTATGCGCCAGCCCCAGGCAGTGAACGCGTCCGTCGGTATATAGTGGGCAAGGGGCAAGAACACCGCCGCAGCCAGAATCTGGCCCGCCTGCACACCCTGCAGCGTGAAGCTCGCAAAGAATCCACGCCGGCCAAATGGGGCGTGCTCAAGAACCATCGAGCTCGCTCCCGCAATTTCTCCAGCCACCGCGAAGCCCTGAATCAGGCGCATGGCGACCAATCCGATCGGCGCCCAAAGGCCAACCTGTTCATAGGTGGGCAGCAGGCCGACGGCCATGGTCGAAAAGCCCATCATGAACATGCAAAGAATCAGCACGTACTTGCGGCCGTGAGTGTCACCCAAATGACCGAGTACAAGGGCCCCGATCGGACGGGCCACGTAGCCGACACCGTATGTCGCCAGCGACGCGATGATGGCGATCTTGGGATCGTTCTTCGAAAAAAAGATCTGCGGGAAAATCAGTGATGCCGCCGTGGCGTATATGAAGAAGTCGTAATACTCCAGCATCGAGCCGATCCAGCCACTAGCGGCGGCTTTCTTCGACTGGTGCCTGCCTTTCGGTTCGTTATTTTTTAGATTGGCCATATGTCTCTCCAGGGTGATAGGCCGCTTCGCCGTACTGTCGCTAGCTTGCTGTGGAAGATGGTTCGCCCGACCGCGAGATGACGATAGTGCGGATGGCCTGTGTGATGACGGGCGATTTCGAGCAGGAGTGTCTGCTTCAGCTTTCTGCCGGTTTCAATCTTGTCTCAATCGGTGAGGCAGGTTCGTCGACCTTTTAAATAAATAACCCACCGGATAGTTACCTATGGCGTATTCTAAGCCCGATTTCGCCTTCCATCAAAGGAGGGTTTTCCCACCTCCTGCGATGCGATGCCGGGGCTTTCTCCGCCTTGCAGGTGGTGCGCCCAGCGCTATGCGGGAGCGATGAGTCCCAGAAACGCCGCCATCGGTTCGACTGAATTCTCGAGCAAGTAACGGCCGGGGTGCACGGCGAGGCCACGTGCCTTCGCGTTTTCCAACAGGCGCGTTTCTGCCGGTTTCATGATCAGGTCAGCAATAACGGCGTGTGGAGCAGCCTCGGCAAGATCAATCGGCACGGGGTCATCCGGGTGCATTCCGCACGGCGTCGCGTTGACGACAAGATCATGCTTCGCCCGCGCACACGCCTGGCTTTCGCCGATGACCGTTTTGCTCCCACGCGCCCGCAATGACCCCGCCAGCCGCTGCAACGATGCCGCACTACGGTCAAAGAGATCGAGCGAGACGATGCCCGCATCGATCAACGCATGCGCCACTGCCACGCCCGCTCCGCCTGTACCGACGATGAGTGCGGACTTCCCGCGCACGATGTGTTGGCGCCCTTCCAAACCCTTGACGAAGCCGACGCCATCGAACATGGCGCCTGTCCACGATCCATCGGCTTCACGGCGCAGACAGTTGACCGCGCCCGTTTGCTGCGCCGTGTCCGATAACTGCGTCGCATACGCGGTCGCATGCAACTTGTGTGGCACCGTCACGACCACGCCGGCGAGGTTGGCTACGCCGCGCAGCCCTTCGAGGACCCTCTCGAGGTTGGTTGCCGGCACATGAAACGGTACGAGCGCCGCGTTCACCCCATGCCGTTCGAACAAGGCATTGAAGAGCTGCGGGGATTTCGCCTGTACAATGGGATCGCCCAGAATCGCGACGATCCGTGTTTCTCCGTCTGTGTGTGTCACTGCCGGTGTCCTTTGCTGGTGGTGATGCGCTCGATCAGTCGCTGCACGCGCAGCGCGTCGTCGCCAGTTATCAATGGAGCGCGATCCTCACGGATGGCGGCGAAAAAATCCCTCAACAGATCACGATGGGCCGTGTGAGAGAAGTCCATCGGCTTCGCACCGAAGCCGGACGACGATGGGTCATTAAACTCATCGGCACGGCCGTCATGGAAGAACACCCGCAGATGTCCGCCTTCGAGCACCGCCGTCCCGTTGGCGCCAATCAGTTCAGCGCGCTCAGGAAAACCGGGGAACGCCGCCGTCGTCGCGAGTATTTGGCCGGCGGCGCCGCTCTCAAATGTGAGCGCGGCGTTCGCGAAATCTTCCGCCTCCATTGAATGGAGATGGGTTGTTGCGGTTGCCGCCACGACCGATGACACGTCGCCCGCCAGCCACATCAGGATGTCGAGCGAGTGAATGGCCTGCGTCATCAGCACCCCGCCGCCGTCGCGTGCATACGTGCCGCGGCCGGGCTCATCGTAGTAGGACTGCGGTCGCCACCAGCGCAAATCGACACCCGCATAGGCGAGCGGCCCGAGCGCGCCACTCTTGGCCAACGCTGCCAGCCGCTGCACAGCGGGACGGAAGCGGTTCTGGAAGACCACACCAAGTCGCACACCGGCATCGCGGCAGGCTTGGACGGCGCGTTCCGCCCGAGCCACCGATATGTCGAGCGGCTTTTCGAGCAGCACGTGCTTGCGTGCGGCAGCGGCCCGCTGAACCAGCTCAAGATGTGTGTTGGGCGGCGTAAGCACCAGAACGGCGTCAACGCTTTGGTCGTTCAGTACTGCGTCGAACGACTCGCTAACCGGGAAGCCGTGCGTCTTGGCGAAGTGCTTCAGCCGCTCCCGTGAACGGCCGACCACGCCCACCACTTCTACTTCATCATTCAGTTCGTTCAGGGCAAGTGCATGAGGCGTGGCGGCCAGTCCTGCCCCCACAATCACGATTCGTGTCTTTCGCATCGGCACGTCCTTTGGAGAGAAGTCAAATTAGCGCGGTCAATTCCGGAACGGCTTGGAACAGGTCCTGAGCCAGTCCGTAATCGGCGACGCTAAAAATCGGCGCTTCCGGGTCCTTGTTGATCGCGACGATGACCTTCGAGTCCTTCATACCGGCCAGGTGCTGGATCGCGCCCGAGATACCCACTGCGACGTAGAGTTGCGGCGCGACGATCTTGCCGGTTTGGCCGACTTGGTAATCGTTCGGGACGAAGCCCGCATCGACTGCCGCGCGCGATGCACCGAGCGCTGCGCCGAGTTTGTCGGCGAGCGGTTCCAGCACTTTGGTGTAGTTCTCGCCATTGCCTAAGCCGCGACCGCCCGACACGATGATCGAAGCCGACGTCAGTTCCGGACGATCCAGCTTCGTCAGTTCGCGGCTGACGAATCGCGAGATGCCCGCGTCAGCAGCCGCTTCGATCTTTTCCACCGATGCGCTACCGCCTTCCGCTACCATCGGATCGAAACCCGTCGAGCGGACGGTGATCACTTTGATCGAATCGCTCGATTGCACAATGGCGATCGCGTTGCCGGCGTAGATCGAACGCTCGAAGGTGTCGGCGGAATCCACGGAGGTGATGTCGCTGATTTGCGCAACGTCCAGATGCGCCGCGATACGCGGTGCGATGTTCTTACCATAGGCCGTAGCCGGAGCCAGAATGTGCGAGTAGTCCTTCGCGATATTTAGCACCGTTCCTTCGATGTTCTCAGCTAGGCCTTCGGCGAGGTGCGGGGCATTGGCGAGCAGGACTTTGGAAACGCCTGCAATTTTCGCGGCTTGATCCGCTGCGGCCTGCGCGTTCGAACCCGCGACCAGCACGTGAATGTCTCCGCCGATCTCCGAAGCAGCGGCCACCGTGTTCAGCGTTGCAGCCTTGATCAATGCGTTATCGTGTTCTGCAATTACCAAAATCGTCATTTTCGTGCGTCTCCCTTACAGAACCTTAGCTTCGTTCTTCAGTTTTTCGACCAGCGTCTTCACGTCCGGCACCATCACGCCGGCAGAGCGCTTCGCCGGCTCGGTAACTTTCAGCGTCTTTAGACGCGGCGTCACGTCGACGCCAAGGTCAACGGGCTTCATCGTTTCCAAAGGCTTCTTCTTCGCCTTCATGATGTTGGGCAGCGTGACGTAGCGCGGCTCGTTCAGGCGTAAGTCAGCGGTTACCACCGCCGGCAAAGTCAGCGAGAGCGTTTCAGCACCACCATCGACTTCACGCGAAACCGTTGCCTTGCCATCGGCCACGAGGACCTTTGAGGCAAAGGTTGCTTGCGGCAAGCCGGCCAAAGCGGCAACCATCTGACCGGTTTGATTCGAATCATCGTCGATGGCCTGCTTGCCAAGGATCACAAGCTGAGGTTGCTCTTTGTCGATCAGCGCCTTCAAAACTTTCGCGACTGCGAGTGGTTGTAGTTCCTCATTCGATTCGACGAGAATGGCGCGATCCGCGCCAATCGCCAATGCGGTGCGCAGGGTCTCCTGACACTGCGTCGCGCCGCACGACACCGCAACGACCTCGGTCGCCACACCCGCCTCGCGCAAGCGCACCGCCTCTTCAACCGCGATCTCATCAAACGGGTTCATCGACATCTTCACGTTCGCGATATCGACGCCGCTGCCATCCGACTTCACGCGCACCTTGACGTTGTAGTCGACCACCCTCTTTACAGTCACCAGAATCTTCATGTGCAAACCCTTCCTTCAACAATAGCCCGCGCGATACGGGCCGGATCGAAACTCACTTGATGACCAGCACCTTCGAACGATCGAATGCAACGGTCACCGCGACGATCAGAATTAGCCCGAACACAATCTGCTGTGCGAAAACGCTGATACCGACGAACGTCATGCCCACACGCGCCACGGACACCAGAAGCGCTCCCACCAGCGTCCTGCCGATACCACCGGCGCCACCCGTCAACGCGGTGCCGCCGACGATTACTGCAGCGATGGCCGGAAGCAGAAACTGGTCCGCCAGCGTGGGCGAGCCACTTCCCAGTCGCCCAGCCATCACCACCCCCGCCAGCCCCGCGAAGAATGACGACGTTCCAAACACAAGGCATTTGGTCACCGACACGCGCACGCCCGATGCAATAGCCGCCGGTTCGCCTGCACCAATCGCATCGGTTTGCCTGCCGAATACTGTCGAGCGGTGCAGAAACACGCAGAAGGCGAAGACCGCGACGGCAAGCAGGATTTCGTGCGGCACGCCGAACGAGGAGCCGGTGGTCCAACCCAGCGAGGCGTTGCGCATCTCATCGCTGATACCGATCGAACGGGTACCGGAAAGCGTCAACGCCGCTGCCGATGCAATCCCGCCCACCGCCAACGTCGCGATGAAAGACGGAATCCGCAGCACCGTCTGGATTACGCCGCTCAACAGACCGATGCCGAACGATGCCGCGAGCGCGACGACAGCCGCCATCGCGCCATAGCGCGGCAGCAACATCGCGACGATGACGCTCGAAAACGACGCCACCGCCTGCAGCGAAAGATCGATACTGCCGAGCAACACGACGAACGTCGTGCCGGCGGCCATAATAAAAAGCGTCGAACTGTCGGCGAGCAGGCCGAGTTGCGTCGACGGTGCGAGGAAGCTCGGTTGCGCAATCTCGATTAGCACGTACAGCACGATGAGCGCGAGGAAGGGCGCGTTGTCGCGCAGCTTCGTCGCGATGGATGCGTTCAGTTTTGGCATGTTGACCTCAGACCATGTGTTCGACGATTTCAACCTGCGAGGGCTTGTGACCCACCTCGCACGGCAGGATCCTTTCGGCGCGGCCGTCGCGCATGACCATCACGCGGTGGCTGAGCCCCAGAATCTCTTCGAGCGTGTCGCCGGTCAGCACGACAGCCACACCCTCCGCCGTCAGTTCGCGGATGAGCTGATAGACCTCCTCCTTCGCACCGACATCGAGACCGCGTGTCGGGTGATCGAGCACGAGAATCCGGCTGCCTGCGAAACGCCATTTCGCGAGCACCACCTTCTGCTGATTCCCTCCTGAGAGGTTGCGGCATGACGCATCTGGACCCGGCGTCTTGATATGCAAGCGCTGGATCCAGTCGTTAGCGAGCGCCCGTTCGCTTGCCTTGCGCACCACGCCCGCACGGCTGACAGCGCCGAGACGAGGCAGCGTCAGGTTCTGCGCGACGCTCATCTGCGTGACGAGTCCTTCGATCTTGCGCTCGCGCGGAACGTATCCGATGCCGAGTGAAACCGCGTGATTCGCCTGCGGCTTGAGTCGCGTGTTACCCACCATGACCTCGCCGCTATCGAGACTCTCCAGGCCCGCAATGACGCGGCACAGTTCCTCGCGCCCGGACCCGACCACGCCCGCCACGCCGAATACTTCGCCACAGTGCACGTCGAACGAGACGTCGTTGAGCACGTGCCCAAGCGTCGCGTTGCGCACCGACAGCGCCACTTCTGCGCGGCACGGCTTTTGCAGGTTCTCCCGGTAATACTCGCTGTGCAGCGAGCGTCCGACCATCAGCTCATGAAGCTTTGCCACTGACGCCGTCCCCGAAGCCATCTCGGAGACGACCTTCCCGTCCTTCATCACATACACGCGATCGCTCAACGACAGCAGTTCATCGAGCCGATGCGAAACGAACACGAACGACGCACGCGACTTCAACTCACGCACGAGGCCAAACAAGATTTCGATTTCCCCGGCTTCGAGCACGGACGTGGGTTCGTCGAGCAGAATGATCGGCGTGCCGCCGGTGCGGCTCGCGAGCGACAACGCTCTCGCGAGTTCCACCATCTGCCGCTGGCCGAACGACATGTCCTCGCACAGCGTCAGCGGATCGATGTCGAGATGCACCGTGGCAAGTTCCTTCTTCGCGGCGCGCTTGAGCTTCGTCCAGTTCACGCGGCCGAACGTAACGAACTCTTCTTCGCGCCCAAGAAACAGGTTCTCCGCGACGGTGAGATTCGGCAGGATCGACTGCTCCTGATAAACCATCGCGATGCCCTTGGACGTCGCGTCGCGCGGATTGCGGATGACGAGCGGCTTGCCGCCCAGTTCGATCTCGCCTGTATCTTGGCGATACGCACCGGTCAACAGCTTCATCAGCGTGGACTTGCCCGCGCCGTTCTCACCGATCAAGCCCACGATTTCATTCGGGCGGACTTCGATCGATACATTGTCCAGCGCAAGCACGCCCGGGAAGCGCTTGGTGATGTTCTTGAGTGAAAGCATGTCTATTCTCCTCTCGCTCACTTGACGATGCGCCGGCGCGAGCGATTCAGCGCGAGCGTCACGGCGGCGATGATCAACACGCCCTGGATTCCCTGCTGCACATAGGGCGGGACACCAAGCAGCACCATGCCATTGCCCAGCACGATCACGATCAGCGTGCCGATTAGCGTGTTCATCGGGGTGCCGTTTCCGCCTGCGAGTGACGTTCCGCCCACCACGATCGCGGTAATCGCAACGAAAAGCTGACCGTCGGCAATGCGCGCATGTCCCTGCCCGAATTGCGCCACGGCAAGGATGCCCGCGACACCATAGAAAGCCCCGGCCAGCGCAAATACCGCAATGCGCACGCGCGAAACCCGCACGCCGCTCAACCGCGCCAAATCCTCGCCACCACCGATCGCCAGCGTGTGACGGCCAAGCAGCGTGTGCTTGTAGACGAACCAGGCGACGCCGAGCATCAGCACCGCGATCCAGACGGACAGCGGCAGACCCAGATAGCGCGTGATCGAGATGGCACGCAGCGAAGGGTCGCTCACACGGATCGTGTTCCCCGACAGCCACGCAGTTCCAATCCCGGTTGCGACAAAACCGATTGCCAGCGTCGTGATGAACGAGGGAATGCGCAGGAACACGTGCAGCACGCCGTTGACGAGGCCCAATATCGCGCCAGCGGCCAGGGCCACGGCCAGCACCCAGAGGCCGAAGTGGTTGTCGTTATACGAGTTTTCGACCAGCGTCGACACCGCGATCGCCGCAACCGCGACGATGCCTTCGGCGGACAAATCGATGCTTCCCAGTTGAATGACAAACGCGGCACCGAGTGCGATGGTGAGCGGAATCGCCGCACCCACCGCAATCCGCGAAAGGTTCATCGGATCGAAGAAGTCGTGATTGAGCGCGCCGATGCAAAGACCGAGCGCCACCAATACGAGCAACGGTGCAAAACGCCGCACAAGTGCTTGCTTCGATACGATTGGAATCCCGGTTGTTTTTGTGGACGTGGCCTGCCGGGTGGGCGCTGCGGTCAGCTTGTTCATCGATACACCACAGGACCCGCGACGCGGGCATAGAGGTTGTTCCAATCAGCGTTGGGCGCGCTCGCGCGCTTGATGACGTCCTGGATGTTCGCTTTGGTCACAAACGTGGCCTTGCAATACGACTCGCGACGGTCTTTGGGCAGCGTCGCGACGTCGATCTTTTTCTGCTTTGCCTGCAAACCCATCGACAGGCCGATGCCGCCCAGCCAGTATGGGTCCCAGTCAACCGACGCGATCAGCTCACCCGCCTTGATCGCGGCGAGTCCGGGCGGTGTGCCGTCCATGCCGGTCACCGGCATCTGGCCGGCAAGGCCTTCCGCGCGCAGTGCCTCGATCGCGCCGAGCGCCATGTCGTCGTTCGCAGCCCATACGCCCTTGATCTTCGCGTTGAAACGCGTCATCCAGGCCTGCATGATCGGAAATGCCTTTTGCGAGTTCCAGTCCGCGACCTGGAAGTCGAGCAACTGGATGTTGGGGAACTTCTTCAGCGCAGCGTCGAGACCGGCTTTGCGCTCGATCGCTGGCACGTTGCTGAAGATTCCGCCGAGCGCGACCACGCCGCCCTTGCCGCCCATCGCCTTGAACAGTTGTGTGGCGGTCTCTTCGCCGTATGCGACGCCGTCATAGGACAGATGTGCCACGTAGTTCGGGTTGTAGTCCCAGGGGTGCAGGTCTTTCGGCTTGTTCCAAATCGTGGTGACGAACGCGCCCGCCTTCGAGCACGCTTCGACGATCACCCGCGCGTCAGCCGAATCGTTCGGATCGACATTGAGCACGAGATCTCCGCCGGTCCTTTGCAAGAGCGCACGAATATCGGCGATGCCTTTTTCCGAGCTTCCTTCGGTGGTCAGCGGCACGTACGGCAAGCCCGCGCTCGACGCGAAGGCCTGCGCGCCCTTGTTGAAAGCCGCGTGGTACGGATTGGTGAGCGATCGGAAGGAACAGGCCAGCGTGGTTTGACTCGCGCCGAGCGACAGGCCAGAAAGACCGCCACCGGCCACGGCAAACGCCGCGCCTGCACCAAGCTTCATGAAGTCCCGGCGTGAAAGGGCCGAGCGGTTATCTTGTTTGGACATGGTGTCTCCTGCAAATTGGTGGGCTTGCACCCTTGTTGGCGATAAATATGCAGATAGTTACTGAATCGACGGGGCTCTATTGTCAGGCCCCACGCGTGTACCTCGCGCCGCGTATTACGCTGCCGTCGTGGAGGCGTCGCGCACCACTCGACCCGAATAACTGGCCAACTGGCCGGCAACCGGCGCTTGGCTCGCCACGCGCCCGCGAATCAGGTCCGAGGCTTTCTCCGCAATCATCAGCGTCGGCGCATTCGTATTGGAGCTGACGATGCGCGGCATCACCGACGAATCCGCGACCCGCAGCCCTTCGATACCGCGCACTCGCAACTGCGGATCGACCACTGACATCTCGTCGACTCCCATCTTGCAAGTGCCGACCGGGTGATAGCCGGTGCGTCCGTACTGCTGCGCATACTCCTCGTATTGCGCCTGTGTGCGCACGGTGCTTCCGGGGAAATGCTCGCTCTTGATGTACTTGGAGAGCGCGTGCTGGCTCATGATTTCGCGGCTTTGACGAATACCTTCCACCGCTACCTTCAGGTCATACGGATCGCGAATGTAGGCAGGATCGATGATGGGCGCATCGGCGGGATCGGCGCTGTTGAGCGTGACGCTGCCGCGGCTCTTCGGGCGCAGGAAGTAGGAGTTGAGCGTGCACCCCGAGCCGGAAGGAACCGGCGGCACACCGGCCTCCACACCGGCGCCGGGCAGGAAGTGAAATTGCAGGTCGGGGGTCGGCACGCTGCTGTCCGAGTACCAGAACGCCCCACCCTCGGCAATGTTCGACGTGACCGGCCCCTTGTTAAAGATTTTGTATTCGAGGCCGGCGAGGAGCATCAGGTGCTTCTTCGCGTACTTGTCGAGGCTGTAGGGGCCATTAAGTTCGTACACGATATCGATGTCGAAATGATCCTGCAGGTTCTCTCCAACGCCATTCAGGACATGCAAGGGCTTCACACCTACGCGCTCGAGATCGACCGCACGACCGATGCCGGAAAGCATCAGCAGCTTGGGCGAGCCGATGGCGCCCGCCGTCACGATTACCTCGCGCTCGGCCCGTGCAACCTCAACGTTCGACCGCGTGTTCTGATCGGCGAATTCGACGCCCACCGCACGTCCATTTTCGATCACGATGCGCGACACCAGGCAGTTCGTCTTGACCGTCAGGTTGCTGCGGGAGCGCGCCTCACGAAGATAGCCGACCGCCGCGCTGCAACGCCGTCCGCCACGCTGCGTGACCTGATAAACCCCGACGCCCTCTTGCTGCGCGCCGTTGAAATCGCTGTTGTAGGGCAAGCCCGCTTCCTGGCCAGCCAGCACGAAGGCTTTGGTAACCTCATTGACGCTGATGAGATCAGAAACGCCGAGGGGTCCGCCTACGCCGTGATATTCGTTGCACAGGCGCTCGTTGTCTTCCATCCGGCGCAGATAAGGCAGCACGCCGTCGCGAAAGCCCCAGCCCGTGCAACCATCGCGCTCCCAGCCGTCGTAGTCTTCTGGCTGGCCGCGGGTATAAACCATCGCATTGATCGAGCCGCCGCCGCCGAGCACGCGGCCCTGCGCGAACGGAATCTGCCGGCGTTGCGTTTCCGCCGCCTCCGCCGTGCGATAGCCCCACGTCAACGGCCCGCCCGTCATCTTGAAGAAACCGACCGGCATATGGATGTAGGGGTCGGTATCGGCAGGACCGGCTTCGAGCAACAGCACCCGGCTGCCGGCGTCTTCGCTTAGACGCGCGGCCAGCGCACATCCCGCCGCGCCACCGCCCACGATCACATAGTCATACATTGCTGTCTCCGATTCTTTGTTCGCTGCCCGCGTTGCGCGGGAAGCCTTCCGTGCGGCTCTTTGTGGCCGCTTTCGTTGAAGTGAATTCGCCTTAAGCGATCCAGCGCGGCCGGTTACCGAGCTGGACATGCACCGACTTGAGTTCGGTGTATTCTTCGACGCCATAGCGCCCGGTCTCGCGGCCGATCCCCGATTGCTTGACGCCGCCGATCGGCAGCTCAGGGCCGCCGGTAATCGTGCAATTGACCCAGATGCGCCCGGCCTGTACCTCGCGCAGGCTCTTGAACGCGTCTTGCAGATCGCGCGTCCAGATGCTCGCCGCAAGCCCGTAAGGCACGCCGTTCGCGAGCTGGATCGCCTGATCGAAGGTGTCGAACGCGGTGACCGAGAGCACCGGCCCGAAGATTTCCTCCTGCGCGAGCGTGCTGCCGGGTTGCACGTTGCGAAACACCGTTGGCTGGATAAAGTAGCGCTCGCCTTCGCTGCTTGTCGTGCCGCCGCAGACGAGCTGGGCGCCCTCCTGCGTGCCGGCGTCGATGAAGCCGCGAATTTTCTCGAACTGACGCGCCTCGACGATCGCGCCGACATGATTCGACGCATCAAGCGGATCGCCGACGCGCACCTTCGCGAGCACCGCCTGCACCCGCTCGACGAGTTCCTGCTCGACCGAGCGGTGCACGACGAGCCGGCTGCCCGACACGCAGCACTGGCCCGCGTTGAACGCGATGCCAAAGGCGATGGCATCGGCTGCATCGTCCAGATCGGCGTCGGCAAAGACGATCTGCGGATTTTTTCCGCCCAGCTCCAGCCCGACCTTCTTCATGTTGCCGCCGGCGGCAGCGAGCACCGAGCGGCCGACCGGCGTCGAGCCAGTGAACGAGATCATGTCGACGTCCATGTGTTCCGCGAGCGCCTGGCCAACCACCGAGCCGAGTCCCGTCACCACGTTGACGACGCCATCGGGCAGGCCCGCTTCGGTCAGCAGTGCGGCGAGCTTGAGCGTTGTGCTGGACGTGAGTTCCGCGGGCTTGACAACGACCGTGCATCCCGCCGCGAGGGCAAACGGCAGGCGCTCCGACAGGATGAAGAACGGAAAATTCCACGGCGTGACGATGCCCACCACGCCGACCGGCTGCCGCACGACCAGCCCGAACATATCGGGGCCGAGCGTGTCGTGCGAGTCGCCGTGCACGACACGGGCGAGGCCCGCCGCGTATTCCCAGATGCCTGCTGCCGCGGTGACTTCGCCGCGCGACTGGCCGATGGGCTTGCCACTTTCGAGCGTCTCGAGATAGGCGAGCGTTTCGACGTTGTCGCGGATCAGTTGTGCTGCCTTGAGCAGCACCGTCGCGCGTTGCTCGCCCGTGAGCCGCGACCAGCGGCCGTCATCGAATGCGCGCCGCGCCGATGCGACCGCGAGGTCCAGGTCGCTGCTCGATGCCCGCGTCGTGGCAGTTACCGCAACGCCATGGCCGGGACTCTTCCGAGTCACCCACTCGCCATTCGCGCCAGCATAGTCCTTGCCGTCGATGAACATCGGCGTGCGCACCGGCTGGGTGGGTAGGCGCAGCGCGGCTGCCAGTTCGCTTAAATCCGTCATTCCTGTCTCCAAATAAGCAATTCTTTACGGTCGACGCTTAAAACCCATCTTGTGTCGAGCTGAGCGTGTTGAATCTGTATCGGGCCTTTGATCCACTATACAGTTACTTACTAAAGTCAGATTTTTTCATTTATAGTCATGGACATGGCGCGTTACGCGTCGCATATCTACAACAGCTTCACCGCTCTGAAACAGGTCTTCATTCTGCACCACCCGGTTACTTCCTGGCAACTATTTTTTGGTTTATAGTTACCGCGATGGCGTCGGCGAGATTGACGTCCCGATCCCCTCTTTTTTCGACGACCCTATGCCCCCAGAAGCAATCCCACAAAGTCGCGCATCAAAGCCCGCCGACGCGGCAGTCACGCGCCAGCCGAGGCAGCGAGATCCGGAGGTCACACGCGCTCGCATCCTCGAGGCCGCGAAGAAAGAATTCGCGAAGCTCGGTCTCGCCGGTGCCCGCGTGGAAGCGATTGCGACCCGCTCCAAAGCAAACAAGCGGATGATCTATCACTACTTCGGCAGCAAGGAGGAGCTGTTCGTCGCAGTGCTCGAGGACGCCTACGCCGATATCCGTTCCGCCGAACAGAAGCTGAACCTCGATCACTTGTCGCCCGAGGACGCGATCGTTGCGCTCACCACGCATACCTGGAACTACTACCTGCGAAACCCCGAATTCATGACGCTCGTGAACAGCGAGAATCTTCATAAGGCACGCCACGTCAAGAAGTCTCAGCGGTTTCACGAACTGCACAAAGGGTTCATCTCCATGTTGCAGGGCATACTTGATCGCGGCGTCGAAGCAGGCGTATTTCGAAGCGGCGTCGATGCACGGCAACTGCACATCACCATGGCTGCAATCGGCTACTACTATCTGACGAACCGCTTCACGAGCGGGGTGATCTTCGACATCGACTTCATGGACAAAGCCGCCCTGAAAAGCCGTCTCGACTTCAACATCGAAACCATCCTGCGGCTCGTACGTCCCTGATAGTTACGGCGCATGGAAGCGTGGACCACTCCACGCGCCGCGGTTTCAGGCCACCTTCTCCTGAGTCGGGGACGCGCTTGGCTGCGTTCTCGCGAGCAACGCTTCATCGACGAGCGGGCGGAATGCCATGCGCGCGAGCACGTCTCGCTCGACATCGGCTCCCTCCGCAACCTCGATCAGACGTACTCCGTCTGCCTCCAGGCGAAACACCGCGCGCTCGGTCACGTACAGCACTTCCTGCTTCGAGCGCCGTGCCTGCTCGCCGCTGAACGTGATGTGCTGCACCCGCTCGACGAGCTTCGGCACGCTCCCCGCCGAGACGATATTCAGACGCGTTCCAACTTGTTCGACCTCCAGCCCCTTCGCCTCGAAGCTGCCGCAAAACACGATCTTGCGTGCACCCTGCGTGATGTCGATAAAGCCGCCCGGCCCCACCACCATCGCACCAAGCTTCGACACGTTGATGTTGCCCTCGCCGTCCATTTCGCCCATGCCGAGGAACGAGACGTCGACACCGCCACCGCTATAGAAATCGAACTGATCGACGCTTGAGAGGATCGCGTCAGCGTTGCGCGCGGTACCGAACATCGGACCGTCGAGCATTGCGCCGTTGTGGATGCCCTGCTCGACCGAGCCCCAGAACGTGCCGAGCCGTCCTTGTTCCGCCAGCAAGGCAGGGATGCCGCCGGGAATGCCGAAGCCGAAATTCGCCGACTGCCCCTCGTGCAACTCTATCGCTGCCCGCGCGGCAATGATGCGTCGAATACCCGTCGGCACTTCGTAAAAGCCTTCACCGATTGTGCATAGCGATTCGCCGCTCAACGCCGGGTCGTAGTCCGATATGACGCATTGAACCTGATCGGGCGTATCCACGAGCGTATCGACAAGAATTCCTGGAATCCGCACGAGGCGCGCGGGCACATAGCCCTCGGGTTCGCGTTCCTTCACCTGCACGATCACGCGGCCGCCGCAGTTGTGCGATGCGAGTGCGGCGGCATAGACGTCGAGATCGGCGGGTTCGCGCCGCAGCGTGACATTGCCGCTCTCATCCGCCGACGAGCCGCGCAAAACCGCAAAATCGACCTTGAACGGCTTGTAGCGCAGATATTCGCGCCCATCCAGTTCGATCAGTTCGACCAGGTCCTCAGTAGCGCGCTCGTTGATCTTGCCGCCATCGATACGCGGATCGACGAACGTGCGCAGGCCCACGTGTGTGACAAGTCCAGGCCGGCCGGCACCAATTTCCCGCAGCAGCGTGGAGATCGCGCCAGCGGGAAAGCTATAGGCTTCGAAGGCATTTTCCTTGGCCAGTTTCTGCATCGCAGGCGCCCAACTCCAGTGCCCGCCGATCACGCGTTTCACCATGCCCGGATGTGCAAAACGGCCTAGTCCGCTGCCCTTCGCGTCACCGATACCGAGTGCGTGTACCACGGTCAGATCACGCGGATGTCCGGTCTCGAGGAAACGCTGTTCGAGCTTCGCAAGCACCGCATCCGCTTCCAGCAAACCGCCGCCGGAACCCGCCAGCGCGATCGTTGCACCGTCGAAAATCTGCTCGACCGCATCTGCAGCCGCCGTCCATTTGCTCACACTACCCTCCGTTCTGATCGGCCGCAAAACCCATTGACAGCGGCCATTCGTTGGTTTTAAATAACCCACCAGATGGTTACATGTTGCGAATGTTGGCACACGAAACCTCTGAATTCAAGGCCTATTGCGTGGCGCTCGGGTTTACCTGAACCGGCGTGTCGAACCGCAAAAATCAGGTATGACGATTACATACGGAGACAGCATGAGACTCTCGGAAACCCACGAGCAGATCCGCGACACGACGCGGCGCTTCGCGCAGGAAGTGATTCGCCCCTTGGCAGAAGAACTGGACCGCGAAGAGCGCTTTCCAGCGGAGATTTACAAGCAGATGGGCGAGCTCGGCCTGTTCGGCATCACGGTGCCCGAGGCATTCGGTGGCGCCGGTCTCGATGTCACTGCTTATGCGCTCGTGATGGAGGAGTTGTCGCGCGGCTATGCGTCGGTGGCGGACCAGTGCGGATTGCTCGAACTGGTCGGTACGTTGCTCAGCGTGCACGGCTCCGACGCGCAGCGCGCGAAATACATGGAATCGCTGCTGCGCGCCGAGTTGCGGCCGGCATACTGCATCACCGAATCGGATGCGGGTACCGATGTGTCCGGCATTCGCACCACCGCAACGCGCACCGCCGAAGGATGGGAACTCAGCGGCGCAAAGCTCTGGATTCACAACGCGCCGGTCGCGGATCTCGCCTTCGTGCTCGCACGCACCGACCCGACAGCCGGCAAGCGCGGCATGAGCATCTTCATCGTCGACTGCCATTCGGCGGGTGTGTCGAAGGGTCCGAAGGAACACAAGATGGGCCAGCGCGCATCGCAGGTTGGCGAGCTGCATTTCGATCGCGTGAAGCTCCCGCATGACGCCTTGCTCGGCCAAGAAGGCCGTGGCTTCCACATCATGATGAGCGCGCTCGACAAGGGACGCGTAGGCATCGCCGCGCTGGCCGTCGGGATCGCGCAGGCGGGTCTCGAAGCCGCGCTCGAGTATGCGCAGACCCGCAAGCAGTTCGGCAGTCACATCGCCGATTTTCAAGGGGTCCAATGGATGCTCGCCGACATGGCCAAGGACATTCAGGCCGCGCGCCTGCTCGTGCACGACGCGGCTGAGCGACTCGAAGCCGGTGACCGCGCGAGCATCGCTTGCTCGATGGCGAAGTGCTTCGCCGGCGACACGGCGGTCAAGCACAGCGCGAACGCGGTACAGATTTTCGGTGGCAGTGGCTACATCCGCGGCTACGAAGTCGAACGGCTCTATCGCGATGCGAAGATCACACAGATCTATGAAGGCACGAACCAAATCCAGCGCACGATCATCGCGCGTGATTTGATCGCCAATGGAGCGCAGTTGTGAGCGGCCGTCCTGTTGCACTTGTCACAGGCAGCCGTCGCGGGATCGGGCGGGCGATTGCGGTCGAACTCGGCCGCGCTGGCTTCGACGTCGCATTGACCGACGCGGTGGCATCCGACGAGCTCGATCAGGCGGTCGCCGAAGTCGAACAGACCGGTGCCCATGCAATCGCAGTCGTGTCCGATCTCTCCGATATTGGCTCGCATCGGGCCACGCTGCTCGATATCGAAGCGCGGCTCGGTGGCCCGATCGATTGCCTCGTGAACAACGCGGGCGTATCGGTGATGTCGCGCGGCGATCTGCTCGACGTGACGCCCGAGAGCTTCGATCGCTGCATCGCCGTGAACACGCGCGGCACGTTCTTTCTGACCCAGACGTTCGCCAAACACTTTCTCGGCCGCACGCAAGCCAGCATCGCGCCTCACCCAAGCGTCATCACGATTACGTCATCGAACGCGGTCGCCGCTTCGCCTTTGCGCGGCGAGTACTGCGTGTCGAAGGCAGGGCTCTCGATGGCGAACACGCTGTTTGCGCTGCGCCTCGCCGAAAACGGCGTCGGCGTCTATGAAGTGCAGCCCGGCCTGATCGAAACCGAGATGACCGCGCCGTCCCGTGCGCGCTACGACGTCCAGATGGAACAGGGTCTCACGGCCATCAAACGCTGGGGCACGCCGCAGGAAGTCGCGACCGCCGTGCGCACGCTCGCAACCGGCGGCTTGCCCTACAGCGTAGGACAGGCCATCCGAGTCGACGGTGGCCTCCTCGTAACCAAATACTGACCACGCATATGAACCCGACAATCAAGCTGCCGACAGCCCTCGGCACGATGGACAGCTATCGCCTGCAAGGCACGCCGCTCGCCGTTCGCGTGCCGGCGCGGCCATTCAACCGCATCGCGTACTCGGCTGCTCACGTCGTCGCAGACCCGCTTCGCGCCGGCGAACTGAACACGTCTCCCGCCATCGACTGGGAACGCACGCTCGAATACCGCCGCTACCTGATCAAGAAGGGTCTCGGTATCGCTGAAGCGATGGACACCGCGCAACGCGGCATGGGTCTGCCGTGGCACAGTGCACTCGAATTGATCACGCGCACGGTCGAAGGCACGCGCGATCTCCCCGGTGCGTTGATCGCATCGGGCTGCGGGACGGATCACGTCGCGCTCAGCGCAATCACGAACTGCGACCAGGTGATCCGCGCCTACGCCGAGCAACTGGACGCCGTGCAACGCGTGGGCGGACGCGTCATTCTGATGGCAAGCCGCGCACTCGCTCGTGTCGCACATTCGCCGGACGACTACCGCCGCGTCTATCGCGAAGTGCTGGCGATGTGCGATCAGCCGGTGATCCTGCACTGGCTCGGCGAGATGTTCGATCCTGAACTTGCAGGCTACTGGGGCGTGTCGGAGTATGAAAGCGCAGCGCAGGTCTGCCTCGACGTGATCGGCGCGAGCGTGGATCGTGTCGATGGCATCAAGATTTCCCTGCTCGACGACGCCAAGGAAATCTCCTTCCGCCAGCAACTACCGAAGACGGTCAAGATGTACACCGGCGACGACTTTAACTACCCGAGTCTGATCGCGGGCGATGACGCCGGCTATTCGCATGCGTTGCTGGGCATCTTCGATGCAATCGCGCCGGCTGCATCGCAAGCGCTCGATGCGCTCGCCAACGACGACCTCGACACGTTCCATATGCTGCTTGCGCCCACGGTGCCGCTGTCGCGCCACATCTTCCGCGCGCCGACGCAGTACTACAAGACCGGTGTGGTGTTTCTCGCCTATCTGAACGGCTTTCAGGACCACTTTTTCATGCTCGGCGGCCACCACGGCATGCGCCCGCCCGCCTATCTCGCGGATATCTTTCGTCTTGCCGATCAGGCAGGTCTGCTGCGCGATCCCGACGATGCCATCGGCCGCGTGCGCAAGGTCATGGCGGCGCTCGGCTGCGGCGAATGATCATGTCTCATTCGAACGCACCCGTGCGGCATATCGTGCTGTGTCGCTTTCGTAGCGACGTCGCGGCTGCGAGCCGGCTGGTTTTCTTCGAGCAGATCGGACGGCTCGCGGAAATTCCCGGCATTGCGTTCACGAACTTCCAGTGCGGCGCCAACGTCTCTCCCGAAGGCTTCGGCATGGACTTCGCCGATGGCTTCATGATGGACTTCGCGAGCCGTGCCGCATGCTTCGCGTATCTCGCGCATCCGACCCATCGCGCCATCGGCGAGCGGCTCATCGAGGCACTCGAAGGCGGCGCTCATGGGCTGCTCGTCTTCGACATCACACTGGACAACCATGAGAAACCTGCAGGGAAGACTCGATCTGTGCTCCGTCAACACCGCGACGCTCGGCCATCGCGAACCGCTGAGCATCACGATTGACCGCATTGCGGCGGCAGGATTCGGCGGTATCGCGCCGTGGCGTCACGAGGTGGAAAACGCGAACGTCACCGACGTGGCAAGACAGATCCGGGCGCTCGGCCTGAGCGTGACGGGTTATTGCCGGTCGACCTATCTGCCGGCGACCAGCCAGGCGCAGTTCGCGGCGAACATCGAAGCGAACAAGGCCGCCCTGCGCGATGCCGCAATCCTTAAGGCACGCGCTTTCGTCATGGTGGTCGGTGGCCTGCCCGAAGGCAGCCGCGATCTCGATGGCGCACGCGCTCAGGTCATCGACGGAATCGGCGAACTGCTCGAGACCGCGCGCGGTTGTGGCGTGCCGCTCGCGCTCGAACCGCTCCATCCGATGTACGCGGCGGACCGCGCCGTGCTCAACACGCTTGCGCAGGCGCTCGACATCTGCGCCGAACTCGATCCCGGTCACGAAGGTCATCTCGGGGTCGCGGTCGATGTCTATCACTGCTGGTGGGACCCGGCGCTGCGCGCATCAATCGCGCGAGCGGGACAGGACGACCGCCTGCTCGCTTTTCATGTGTGCGACTGGCTGCGCGACACCCGCGATCTGCTGCTGGATCGCGGCATGATGGGCGATGGTGTTGTCGATCTCCCGGACATCCGACGGAGCGTCGAGCAAGCGGGTTATGACGGTCTGGTCGAAGTCGAAATATTTTCAAAAGAGAACTGGTGGCGCCGCGATCCGGGTGAAGTGCTGCGCATGTGCGCAGATCGCCTGCAGACGGTGTGTTGAACTTCAAGGAAAACACGATGCGTGACAAGATCCGCTGGGGCGTGCTTGGCGCCGCGAGAATCGCCGACCATTTCGTGGTGCCCGCCATCCAGCGTTCGGCGAATGGCCGTGTGACGTGCGTCGCCGCCCGGGACCGTGAGCGCGCAGCCGCGTTCGCCGCACGGCATGACATCGCGGCAACCCATGCAAGTTACGAAGAAGTCGTCGCAAGTGATGAGGTCGATGCCGTGTACATTCCTTTGCCGACGGCCAGTCACTTCGAGTGGTGCCGGAAGGCGCTTCTTGCCGGCAAGCACGTGCTGTGCGAAAAGCCGATCGCGATGACTGCCTCACAGGTTCGTGAGTTGATCGAGCTGCGGGACGCGACCGGTCTGATCTGCGGCGAGGCCTTCATGGTTGCGCACCATCCGCAGTGGGCATTTGTGAGAGCGCGCATCGCAGACGGGACACTCGGCGAATGGCAGCGCGTGGAAGGGTCCTTCACTTATTTCAACGACGATCCGCACGCGCTCAAGAACGATCTGGCGCTGGGCGGCGGAGGTGTGCGTGACATCGGCGTCTATCCGGTGGTCACGACGCGCATCGCGACCGGTCTGGAGCCTGTCGCGATCCACGCCGACATCACCATCGATCCGCGCTTCGGCACGGACAAGCTGGCAGTCTGCGAACTGACATTTCCGGGCTTCGATCTTCACTTTTACTGCGGCACTCAACTCGCCCGCCATCAGCAGATGATCTTCCATGGTTCGAAAGGCTGGCTCTTGCTGGATGCGCCGTTCAACCCCGGCGTGTATGCCGACGCAAGAGTTCACATTCGTTCAGATCACACCGGAAAAGTCGAAACGGTCGAGTTCGGAAACGCCGATCAGTATCAGTCGATGGTGGAAAACTTCAGTGCGGCGGTGCTTGGGCCGGACAAATCGATTGTATTTGCGCTCGAGAATTCGCTGGGCAACCAGCTTGTCATCGACGAGGTGCTGTCTCATGCCAGCCACTAGCGCGACCGCAAGGAAGAAAGCCACGTCAATGATCGATGTTCGGCAACTTCGCGAAACCCGCGCGCTGGCGGCGGCTGGCGCCAACGCGGAGGACGCGTCCTTATGGCGATGGTTTTCGGCCCTGATGGACGGTGGCAAGATTCGCTGGTGTCTCTCGGACGGAGGATGGCTCGTCAGCGTCGACCATCGGCATGTGGCGACGGCCGCGTCCTTCGATGAGGCCATTCGCATCGCGAAAGCGAGATCCGATTTTTTGCTCATGTGATGATGCCGCCTACTGCACTCTCGACCGAGACGCCGAAATGACGACAGACACGGCCTTTTATTGCGACAAGCTCGTGCGGTTCCAGCACTGCGACCCTGCAGGCATCGTGTTCTATCCGCAGTACTTCGTCCTCTTCCATGAGGTACTGGAGGACTGGTTCAACCATGGACTGCGTGTCGACTACGCGCGCTTCATCGGCACTCGGAAACTTGGCATTCCGACAGTGAACATTCAGGCGGATTTCGTGGCACCGAGCAAACATGGTGAGACGCTCCGGTTCGCTTTGGGGGTGCGCGAGATCGGCAGGAGTTCCATCAAGCTAAGTTTGACGGCGACCGTTGAAAATGAACTGCGCGCGAAGATCGAGCAGACGGTAGTGGTGTTTTCGCTTGAGCATCGAGCTGCGATCGCGGTGCCAACAGAATTGCGGCAGCAAATGATGAAGTTCGCGGCTCAGGAGCCTCGCCTCTCATAACCCGTGGGCAAACTTCCCACAATTCCTGCCTCGCACCAGGAGCGGTCGACCGTACTTCTGGATAACAAGATAGGCCTGGCGGCCTTTGCGTGCGTCTTTAGACGTTAGGCTCGCCCGACGACGACGAACCTGCTTTGCTCCGATGACGTAGAACTCATGAAAGAGGTCACCGTTGAGACTATAAATTGGTCAACTGGGGACTTTGGAGCACCCTAGGCCGAAGGCATCAGACAGCATGCGACTTCTCGCATCCCGCGCTGCTTTCGCGTCCGACCGCGCACGCGAAGCTAAAATTGATGACCACCATTCTAATAGGTATCCTAACGAAAATGCGGCAATACTATTTTGTCAAGTTGTCACTCGTTTCGTTCGCTTTACGACTGTCGTTCGCCGCCCATCAGCATGCTTTACTGGTCTAAATCAGGGGTCAGCGCCGCTTCGTAAACTTGGCCGCCGTAGAATACACCAACGATCGAGACAACCTCCGTCTCCAACGTACAGGCGATGATGGTCCGCTTGTGGGATGAGCGACTCGAAGTCCGGACATGTCACGTGCGACACCACGCGCCGGGAATGTCTGGAGCTTTATGCAGAAATCGACGATCGAATCAACGTGTCGTTCGGCCGTCATCGGAGTGAAAATCGTCGCGAAATCAGAGCGACCGTTCGTTCCTTGAGGGCTTGTTCTTCTCAAGGATCGTTAATTCGAGGTCAAGAAGGTGCGGAAGGTGAGCGTCGGATAAGCGGTGCATGAGAGTTCGGGAAAGCATAAACACCATAATCCGCAGACGCCCCGTGCATTGCTCTACTCGGAGAGTGGCACCGTCTCACGCTCATCAACCTCGAACCAGGCAGGATTACGTGCAACGATCGGCCCGAGCGTCACAAGGATTTCGCGCAGATGCCCGCGCATGGCCGCCTCGGCTGCATCCGGATCATGCGCCCGCAACGCGCCCAGTATCTTCGCGTGCTGCTTGATCAGGTGATCGAGTGGAGAATCGTCTGGCAAGCTGAGATAGCGCACGCGATCCATTTGCGCCTTGATGTCCTGTATCGCCTCCCACGCGGCTCCGCAGTCGATCGTCTGTGCGATTGTGAAATGAAACTTTTCGTCCAGCGCCAAAAAAGCAGCCGTATCGTTTGCCTTGGCCGCAATGCGCTGGTCGCGCAGATTGTCGGCCAGTTGCTTCAATTGTTCGTCTGTGATGTGCTGCGCCGCCTTGCGGGCGACAGCCGTTTCGATCGCCTCGCGAATGAAGCGACCCTCACGCACGCGGCGCGGCGAAATACGCTTCACGAACGTTCCGCGCTGCGGCAGCACCTGAAGCACGCCCGCTTCGACAAGCTTGATGAACGCCTCGCGCACCGGCTGGCGCGACACATGAAACATGTCGGACACTTCTTTTTCCGAAAGCGGCGTGCCCGGTGCCATTTCGCCCATGAAGATCGCCTGACGAAGCGCGCGAAAAATTTGCCGCGTGATCGGTTCGTGCGAATCCATCGACACTTGCGCGAGCAGGTCCGGCAGCTTGGACGAACCCTGCGCCGTCTCGCCAAGGCGACGGCGCAATCGCCTCCGCGGCGGATTCAGCGGCGCGTCGCCGCCGGCACTCATCGGGGAAGTGATTTCGGAATTGGATGCTTTCATCGTCATTGATGCAGTGGAAAGAGGCATCGCGACATCGCATGCTCCGACACCATACTACTATGTTTGCACGCCGCCTCGATACCATCGGCGATGCAACTCATCGGCGTGCAGCCGGCGAGCCGCCCGCGATCGTTGTTACAACGATGATCAGCCCGCCGTACACGACCGCCCGCACGCCCGCGCCCGCGCCGCTTGCATTCAGCAGCGCATTGATCAGGAAAAGGAAGCACGCCGCACCCCAGACGCCGGTCGGACTCGCGCGGCCACCGGAGACCTGCGTTCCGCCGATCACCACCACCGCGACCGACAGGAGCATGTAGTCCGCGCCCATGTCTAGCGTCGCACCGCCCGAGAACGAAGCTAGCAGCAACGCGGCGATTGCGACGAGCACCGAGCAGCTTACGTAGGTCGCACAGCGCACGCGTTCGACGCGCACGCCGGCTAGATTCGCAGCGCGGGCGTTCTGTCCGACGGCGGAAAGGCTGCGCCCCGGCACGAGCCGGAAAAGGGCGATGGCCACAAGCGCCGTCGCCGCGAGCGCCACGAAAGCCAGGCTCGACACGCCCGCGACATGACTGAGCGCGAAGTTCTCGAGCATCGGCGGAGGCGCCGCGCTGCCGCGTCCGAGACTGATCGCGGTGGACTGCAACACAAAGCTCGATGACAACGTTGCGATGATCGGTGGTATGCGCAGCAGGCGGATTAACGCGTAATTGAAGAGACCTATTGCGATGCCCGTGCCAACCGCGGCCACGATGCCCGCCGCGAGTGCGCCATCGTGCGCGGCCATCACGCGCATCGCGACGCCGCCAGACAGCGCAATCGTCGCCGGTATCGACAGGTCGATGTTGCCCGGACCGCTCGTCACGACGAGCATCTGCCCGAGTCCGACGAGCACCGTGAAGACCACGAATGCCGACGCCGCCGACAGCATGTTGCCCGCCGTGAACGCGCCGAAGGACATCATGGCGGCAATGCCGACGATGACCGCGCCCGCCACGGACCATAGCCAGGGTAAATCGCGCAGGGTGGCGAAAAACGTTGTGTTGTTGGCGGGTTTCATTGACGGCCTCCCCTGTTTCGGAACACGAGTCTCAGCGACAGGACCACGATGAGAATCAGCCCTTGCAGGCCGATCTGCCACTCGGGCGGAATTTGCACGAACGACAGGAATTGCGCCAGAATTCCCGTACAAATAAAACATGGGTTCGCCCACAGCGACGAAATCACCGACTTGCGGTACAAATTCGATAACTGAGTCAGTGCGCCGCGCCTTGGCCACCAGCCTTTCCAAGTTCACGGCCAGAACGATGCCAGATTCGCCGCGGTGAAGGACAGTGCGATTAGGTACGCCTGGCGCTTTATCACTTTCCAGCGGGATAGTTGCACCGCTAGTCGGAGCGGGATAAACGCTTTCTATGACCGCCATCCCGTGCTTCCCAACGCGTGCGACGAGGCTTACAGGACGCAGAGATTTCGCGGCGTAGTCAATCAGGAAGAGGAACGCGGCGACCGAAGCGAATCCGAATATCGCTGCAATGAACACTTGAAGTTGGTGTACCTCGTTTTCACCGATCCAGCCCAATGTTCTATCGGCAAACAGCATGGATCACGTTATCGCGCAGCAGTGTGATCGCGATTATCCGGGGAGTGTACTGCCCGCCAGCGACCTGGATTGCGACGAGCAACGAACCAAGCGTGAACACCAGAAACCCCAGGTCTGCGGAAACGATGTCGTCCGAGCAACGACCGCGCTCCAGTCATAGAAAGCTCAAGAAAGCCGGTTTTCGGATCGCTTGCCTGATCATCCATCTTCCTAGCATTTCGGTCAGAGGTTTGACCACGGCATAGATCGCGACCACCATGAGCGGCACAGCCCACAGCGAGGATCTTAGGTAGCTCTTTAAGCTGTACCAGCGATTCCAGCCCATGTTTGCTCTCCTACGATCTATTTGCAGCAGAGACCAGAGTCTTCGCGGTTTGGCAAGCCGCATGCACATCTGTTGGCGCATACGATGCATGGCAAGGACCGCTCGCTAGCCCTCGGTTTTGACGGTAACGGCTTACTCGGCATCTGTCACCATCCTGATCGTCCGCGCATCTGCAGGATCGTTCTTGTTACCGATGTCGAAGGCCTTAATGAACTTTGCGGGCATCAATCTGTGCCCCATCTTGGACAGCGCGCTGGTCAGGCGCTGGCTCCCGCAAGCTTCCATCCCGATTAGAGACACGGTGCGCAAATGCTCGAGACACGCCGACCTCTTGATCGACCTGTGCATGGTTTCGGCCATAATTACAGCCACTGTCATATAGTTCACTTTGGATCCTCTGGTTACCAGTGAAGACCTCGTGGTCTTCCAATGTCGGCACTCTGACGTGAGGATCCACCGCATGCGCACCTTCCAGGCTAGCGTCGCCGTTCATATAATTTTGCGCCTTGCCGGCGCATACGTTTTATCAAGCGAAAATCAACGAGGCTTGTAGGAGAATTTCTGGCCGCCAACGCTTGCCTCATACATCAGCCCACCCTTGGCCACCGTGAATACAGCCATCCCTTTTCGATAGGCGCCTGTGGTTTTGGCATCTTTCTTGCCGCCGCTTACATTAGCAGACGTGCCCGCCGTGCCTGCCTGTGCGCCAGCTGCCGCAGTGATCGCGATCGCATTGGCATCTGCACCGAATTCAAAGTTGCCATTGGTGAATTCTTTTAGGGATCGTTCGTCTTGGAACAAGATGAGTTCACTGTACACTTGGCCGCCTAGTTGCAAGCCGACAGTGAGCTGGGTCATGGATGTATCGCCGATATATTTCCCTTTCGCATAGACGCGGCCCTTGCCGTGGGCACCGCCTATGCCGACCCCGGCCTTGCCAATCTTTGGAAACACAGCGTAGCCATAGGCACTGTGCAGAAGATTGCTGCTTTCTCCCGCATTTTTGAACAGGTTGAGCGTGGCCGTATATTCGTCTGCAAGAGCGGCGGAAGTAGGCAACATCAAAAGGATTGCGAGCGTCAGTATCAGACGTTTGAGCATGATGTGTTCTCCATGGATTGATCGTATTGGCGCACTGCCGACCTACACCCACCCAAATCGGCGCTTTTGACTCCTGGTCCCCGTTCACACAATCGGTATGAATATCGGAACTGCACGACGCCGAGGACCTTCGTGTGAAGTCAGTACCCACAAAAAGGCCCGCAGAAGCGGGCCCGGAAAGCCGCGATTCACGGTTGCAAAGACGAAAGTCGTCCGTGAGCGGTCGACGCGCATCAGTGCTCTGAATTCGCGCCGACTTTCAGTATAGGCTGCGTTTCTCGCCGGTGCGTAAAATTCCGTCGCCGATCGCGGACCGGTAAACTTTTTAATCAAACATAAGTCAGCCGCCCGGTCCGCGGGCTTATTTGAGGCCCGCGACGAAATCCATCACTTGCTGCACGCCTTGCCAGATGGTCTTCATCAGTTGCACGCTATAGCGCGAGAATTGCCTACTGTGCTTCTGTTTTAACGGCAACAAACCGCGCTTCGGGCTGCTGATCAGCTGTCCAGATCGCCCGCGCGGCGGCGTCAGTCTTGTCACCCAAAACGAAGGGACGCACCGAGCGCGGGGCAATGAGCCTCAAGTCGTGGTCGAGGTTCTTCAGTTGTCCAGCCCTGCAGCGTGCGGCTGCCGGTCGCTTCTATCACAAACTACGAAAGCTCGCGCCTAGCGAAGAATTCAATGACCTGGTTGCGTTTGAGTTTGATGCGCTGAATTGTCCTCGGCATTGACTGGCACAGCGACTCCTCATGGTCCGCATGATAAGTGTGTCACAAATATTCCCTTACCAGCGACGCCGCGGGAATTAGGTGACGTTTAAATGAATTAATTCATAAGCGGCTTGGGAGAACTGGTTGCGGGCGACCTCCATATTTGGAACACGGGCTGATTGGTGAATCGCGAGCCACGAAAACGTGGAAAATGTGTCGATCCCGTTCACTAAAAATTGCTTGTATTGCTCGGAATATGTTCTTAAATTACGGGAGTGATGCTCGACACTTTTATTTTGCCGACGAGACAAAAGCACAAGAGGAAGTCCGTGTCAGCTCAAGATGCCGGGACTGCCGTGAAACGTGTGAGTCCAGCGATTGAAGTTGCGGTGATCTCATTCGCGATGGGCGCGGCCGCAGAGCGATATGAACAAACGGATCACTGCGGCGCACAGTGGCAGTAATGATGAGATCGTGAAGATTCGGATGCACGTCGAGTCTTACGTATTAGATCCCCGCGTCGGCGCGAAGGAGCGCGAAGCGATCAAGGTGTTGAGCGCCTATTTCGATGCGAAACGTGAGTACACTTCGCGCGACGGATGGGCGACGGCGTGCCGCAATACCCGCTCGCTGCGCCGATAGCCTCGAGCGCGCATTCGTTACGCATCGCACTTCCCGCGACGCATGCCACGGCTACCACTTTCGCATCCGAAGCTGCAAGACAAGAACGTACCGGGCGGTGCTTTCAGCTGTGTGATCAACGGTCGCTGCTCGCGGGCTTCGCGATGGTCGTCTACACGGCGCAATACGGCACGAGCGAAGTGACGACGTTCATCTGAGCAGCAACAGCGGCCTTTATCAGAAGGATAGCGGGAAATCCCGAGCACCGACGGAACGCGATCCCGATGCGTCGCCTGGCCGCGAGGACGAGCCCAATGGACCCTACATGTCGCATGTCGAACGCTCTAAAACGAGTCAAAGGAGTCGGCATGAATGCGAAGAAAACTCACCAGCTGTGTGTCGCGCTGATGATGCTGCTCGCGCTGGATGCCATTGCGCAAAGCAAGCCGATACCGTATCCGGCGAAAGGCCAAAGCGCTCAGCAACAACAGAAGGACGACGGTGCGTGCTACAGCTGGGCAAAGAGCAACACGGGTATTGACCCCGCGACGGCTTCTGCAGCGCCCCCGCCGCAGAGCGGTCCGGCGGTGGGCGGCGGAGAACGCGTCCAGGGAGCCGCACGCGGTGCGGCGGGAGGCGCAGTAGTCGGGGCCATTGCGGGCGATGCGGGAAAGGGCGCGGCGGTCGGCGCGACAGCCGGCACTATGGTGGGCGGTTCACGCGCACGACAGAACCGTCGCGCGCAGCAGGCGAATACGCAAGCGCAATCACAGGGTGCGATGGACACGTACTACCGCGCTTAGGCGGCCTGCATGCAGGGCCGTGGCTATACGATCCAGTGAGATTGCCCATTCATTCATCCGAGGAGCAACAATAATGAAGCGCATGAGCATGAGCCTGTTTGTCGCAGCGTGTCTAGTGCTATCCGGAACCGCATGGACCGCCGAGCCCGAGACCAGCGTGAACGTCACAAAGAGCGAGAATGGAGCATCCGTGCAGGGCACCTCGAAGGTGACGGCTACCATCGTCGGCATCGACGCCGCCACGCGCACCGTCACGCTCAAGACGCGTTCCGGCAAGGTGATCGAGCTGGAGGTCACGGACGAGGTACGCAATTTCGATCGACTGGCTGTGGGCGATACCGTGAAGGTCGCCTATCACGAATCGCTGAGCCTGAGCCTGCTCGACAAGAAGAGCGAGGCATCGAGGACCGAGAGCCAGTCCGCGGAACGCTCGGTTCCGGGCGCCAAGCCGGGCGGATCGGTCGGTCGCGAAGTGACGGTTATCGCAGACGTCGTCGCGGTGAATGCCAAGACGCAGATGGTGATGCTCAAGGGCCCCAAGGGCGACACGATCGATCTTCGTGTGGAAGACCCCGAGCGTCTCAAGCGCGTAAAGAAGGGCGATCAGATCAAAGCTGTCTACACCGAAGCATTGGCCGTATCCGTCGAACCGGCCACGACAAAGTAGAACCGGTGAGCATGATGCTTTGAGACCGCCGGGTCGACCCGGCTTTGCGCAGGTGCGCAGCGTCACTTTCCGGAGGTCGCGAGATCTTCCTCGATGAAGCGCAGAATTGCTTCAGTCAGCGCCTCACGAGGATAGGCATTCTGCGTGACGAACAGCGCGGCGATTGTGCTGTGCGTTCGGGCAATGGGCACGGCCAGCGCCCAATGGTCGGCATTCACAAAGGCGAGCAGCGCGCTTCCCGGTACGATTTGATCGTAGAAGATAACTTGGCTATCGTTGCGCGCATCGATTTGCGAAAGTTTGTCGTAGCTCGATTTGAGTATCGACGATATGCGTTCCGGCTGGGGAAACGTGACGAGCGAGAAATAGCGTAGCTCTTTTGGTAGGGGATGCTGCGCCATCCAGGCCTGGCGTGTCGCCGGACGCAGGCTTTCTACGGCGCCGCCGTCGCCTGAGGTACAGGTAGCGCTGGGAAAGTACCGCAACAGGTCGGCCTGATACTGCTCTGCATCGTTGGCGAGCGCCGATCCGCCAACCGCGCCCGCCGCGCTCACGACGGCCGCCACTCGGCTTCGGATCTCCGGATACTCGACGACAGCCTCCAGGATGTCGGCGGCGCCCTTTGAGTAACCGACCAGCACGAGTACACCTGGCTCGCTGGACAGTTGCATCGCCAGAATGGCGTCGCGGATCTGACGTGCGTTGTTCTTCGAACTCGACAGGCCGTCGACGTTGAGCATGATGGCGTCGTATCCAAATTGCTGCACATGTTTCGCGACGGCGTTCTGCGAATTCAACCACGGCTTGAAACAGTCATAACCGATGCCGGGAACCACTGCCGCGATGAGGTGACGCTTCGATTCACCCAGATCCACAGGCGCACCAGTGCCAGCGGGCTCGGTACCGACGCGTGTCAGTGCGTCTTCACAGGGACGGTAGTCGGGAAGCGCCTTGCCGTGTGCTTCGAGCACCGCGCAGAATGTCTCGCGAAAGCGTGACCGCTTGTCCAGCACACCCGCTTGAGATGCGGGAACGAGCGCGAGCGGAGGCGTATTCGTCGTGTAGGGGACGAGCGGCTTCGTTGCGCACGCCACGAGCGCAAGGCAGGCAAGAGCGGCCATAAGACGGGCAACGCCTCTGCGTGGCCTGATGACGGAGCTATTCGCCGGCATCGCCCTGCTCCTCGCGTGCACCGGTTTCGCGCTGCTCAAGGTAAGGCACCCAGTCTAGAATCTGCACGTTGGTGAAGTTGAGCGGGCGGGTGGCGAAGAACATGACGGCGCGCAGCCCATTGGTGTAATACGACGCGCCGTTCAACGTTGTTCGCGGGTTTGCGGGCGGCGCCGCGCCTACGCCGTACACGAAGCCGAGCTGCTCCAGACCACCCGAATACATCATGTCCTGGATCAGAAAGTTGCGCGCCTCGTCGACGTCGCCATGCAACGCGGGGCTTGCCGCATCGTGATGCGCGAAGCGGCCGCCGATGGGTCGTCCACATTGCGCCAGATACACCCAGCTGCCGTTGTACCGGATTGGCGCGAGCCATGCGCGCAACGTAGTGGAAGGCGCGCCCCCTTGCGCTTCCTTGCGCAGGACGACGTCGGGTCTGCGTCCAAACAGCGCTTGGGCAAGGTCCGTGTCACGCAATTCGCGACGATAGCCGCGCCGAACCATTGCAGTGCCTATATCGCCCAGCGTACCAATGATAATCACGTTCAGCGGGTCCGCTTCGGTCGTGCCTTTTGCATCGGTGGCGCAACACGGCATTCGTTCGAGCGCCGTGCGTAATGAAGCAAGATCGTGATAATCGATGATTTCAGACTCCGAGTACCGGAACGGTATCAGCGCAAAACGCGCGTCTCCGGCGTCGTTCGGTACCGGCAGGAACAAGGAGAAAGGGATCAGCGTTTTGCTGCCGAACAGATCGATATTGACCAACTTGATTTGCCGGTCCGGGTTGGTGAACAGGAACCCGGAACGCGTTTCGCCAGCGGGGATGGGATTTCTGAATCCCAGCTTGTTCAGGTGATCGTCGATACTTGCATTCGTCGCACTTCCGAACAGCGCGTGCATGGACCACGCTACTTCGAGCGGCGAGAAGTAATCCGGATCGGTTCCGGAGTGGAGCAACCACAAGTTCTGCGAAGTCCGGTTCTCAACTTCGACCCAGACCGGCTGGATATTGGCCTTGGTGATATCGGCGCCGAACATGCGCTTGCTGTCGTCGGCGCCCAGCACGGCCACGCTGACATGCGCATCCTGCTTCGTTGCGCTTACGGCACGCTCGCGCAGAGGCGCGTCGTCGATGCTGGTTGCCGCCGTCCATGTCGCGCAGCCCGCGAGCGCCGACGCGAGGAAAACGCAGCCAGCGGCACGCTTGAACGCCTGTCGCAGCCACGCCGACGCGCTCATCGCTTTGCTCCCGAGGGCAGGGCGTTGAGCCGGGCGGCAGCTTCCCACTGAAAGAATTCGATCTCGGAGAGCGACGTCGGCTGCCGGTCGAACACGAGCACCGCTCGATAGCCGTCAGTGTAATACGGATCCGTCGTAAGATTCTGACGCGTCGTGCCTTGCGGGGCGCCACCGACGCCCCGGACGAATCCGATCTTCTGCAGATTTTGCGAATAGGCCATGTCCTCGGTGAGCGCTGTGCGCGCCTCGTCGACATCCGGGTCGATCTTGTGCGTCGTGAATGTCGGCGAGTGCCACGTAAGCCGCACCCCGATGTCCCGGCTGATCTGTCCGACCCACACAGGCTTCCCCCGGTAGCGCATTGGGGTTAGCCAGAGCCGTAAGTGATTGCGCTGGTGAATCGTGTCGCGTGCTTTTTGCAGCGCAAGATCCTGCGCTCGGCCGAAGAGATACAGATCGCTGACCGGCGCATTGATGTAACGCTCGCCGGAGAGCGCGGACGTTACTGTCTTCGTGATTGCGCCCGACCATTTCTCTTCGGTCGGCGTCCAGCCGCGCCGCACGAGTGCGGGAAACGCATCATCGAGGCCACCCACGATGACGAGATTGAGCGGATCGCCATTTTTCGAACCGTCCTCGTTGGTCGCGCAACAGGGTAGTGCTTCGAGCGCCGAGCGGAAGGCGTCATCGTCCGTGTAATCGACGATTCTTTCAGGCGGATAGATCTCGCGGCGAAACACGGCGCTGACATGATAATCGGCATGGAAGCCGGGCACGACCATCAGGATCGAGAATGTCTTTGCGCCACCGCTCGCAACGAGATCGAGCTGAACGAGCTTCGCACCTTCACGGAGGTTCGTGAGCACGAATCCGGATACGGTTCGCCCAGGCAGGACCGGGTTGTGAAAGGCGAGACGGCGAAAGCGCTGGTCAAGTTCGTCCTTGGTTACGAGTGCCTTGCTGTCAGCAAATGCTTCGGCCGCTTCGGAGGCCGGGAAGAAGTTTGGATCGAGGCCCGGTGACATCAGGAAATAGCTGACCGGATCGTCGTTCTGCACCTCGATCCAAACGGGCTGAATCCCTTTTTGCGATAGTGGCACGCCATAGACCGCAACGCAGTCTTCGGCCGAAAGCACCGAAGCGTAAACCCTGAGACCGCCTTCCGCGCGGGTCATGGCGCGGCTCTTATAGTCGAGTGCGCTGTCGTTCGGCGGTGTAGTGCCGCAACTGCACAGGAACAAGGCGATAACAACTGCACTCAGCAGTCGATTCACGATGCGGTTCATCGCGTCACCTCTTTTCCGCGAGTCGGGGGCTCTCAGCGGGCTAGTGTGAATTGATATTCGCGCTGCCAAGGTTCTTCGTGAGGCGTATGGATTATAGTGTCCGGGCCGGGGCGCGTCACTGTTAACGAGCGCCAGGAGCAGCGCTTCGTATGAACCGAGTCACCGACCTCCGGGTGGACTCGGTCAAGGGCGCAATTCGCACGCCTTTGGTGGAAAACCAAACGCATACCGCCTATATTGCATGAGAAGATGAGCGCCTGCCCGCCCCCGTTTTCGTACCATCAACCTGGAAGAATTCAGCAGTCGTCTAAAAGCCACGAGCTCTGTGCACCGAGGGACTGTCTGACCTAATAACACAGTCGGATTGTTCAAGGACGTTGATGAGGATAGCGACGCTTTCGGGTTGGTCGACATATCGGGTGACTGTCTACTGCATTGGTAAAACAGACGGCTCCGCCCGAGTGCGCCCGGCTTCTTCCGGTTTCGCTCAAAGCCCGCGCCGACTTGATTAAAACGAAGAGAGCGAGAACGCCGCCAGGTGAGTCAGCTTATGAGCTTAGTCGTGTAGACGCTGGCGGCGAACGGAATTGCTTTGCGCGGTCGGTGCTGTAAGACAACGAAGCGAGCGCTACGAACGCGGATTCAGCGTCTGGTTTTGATCAGCAAGCCCGGAATGCTGCTAGTTCTTCAATTCGAATCGTTCCATATATGCCATGGACGATCATCAGGCATCGCGCGTTCATTTGGGTGAACTTGTTGTTGCCTTAGCCGAGAAAGGCGATCCCCTTTCAAGGGCGACATGACGCAATAGCGAGAGAAGATTTCACTGTGTCCACGGAGGAGGTCGCGGCTTTTTACGACCGATCGCATTTCAACAGGAGGGTGATAAAAATGAAATTGCTACCGCTTCTCGTCGTAACCATTGCCGTGTCAGGCTGTGCAACTCAACCCATGCCTCAGAGCGCGCAATCGGTCGGGGAAAGTCAACAGTCGGTCGCGGCGGTCTCGCAATGCATCGCTCAGAGATGGGCGAATCAGTCACAGCAACAAGTGATATCGCAAGTGATCGTGGCGAACAATCAGGCGATGGACGTCTATGTTCCGGGCCAGCGGCCACCGGATGGCGCAGCCGCGCTCGTGCGGCCGTCCTGGACAGGCAACAGCAAAACGTGGGTGGGCTTTCGCCCGGGTGCCGGAGGCGGCAGCGACGCCGGCGGCGCTGTTGGCAGCTGCCTCTAGCCAGTGCGTCAGCCGACGCGTCTTCGTTTTTCTATGAGCAGCAACTCCGGACGCTTCAAATCTCAATCTTGCACAGTTCGATCGAGGAGAGTCTCATGAATCGTCGCACCTTCTTTTCGCTCACTGCTATTGCCCTCGCCAGCTCGCTGGTCGCTTGTGGCTCGACCTCGACGCCGACCGAAGCAGCCAGCAAGCGCAAGGAAATCGATGCCGGCGTCGACGGCGCCCTCAACAAGCTCTACAGTTCGACGCCAGGCGCGCAGGCGCAAGCCGCCAAGGCCAAGGGTATTCTGGTCTTTCCGTCGGTGCTTGCCGCAGGCCTGGTGGTCGGCGGCGAGTACGGCGAAGGTGCGCTCCGTCAGGCAGGCACGTCCGTTGGCTACTACAAGACCAGTACCGCTTCCTTTGGCTTGCAGATTGGCGCCCAGTCCAAGGCGGTTATCATGATGTTCATGACCCAGGACGCGCTTGAAAAATTCCGCACGAGCGATAAGGGCTGGACAGCGGGCGTGGATGGCTCGGTAGCGGTGGCCAAGACCGGCGCCAACGGTGCGCTCGACACCGCAACGACGAATGCGCCGATTGTCGGGTTCGTGCTGACAAATTCCGGCCTGATGGCCAATCTCAGCTTCGAAGGAACGAAGGTCAGCAAGCTCGATATCTGATAACCGAACGGCTATACGGGGCGTCGAATCAACGGGGAGTATTGGACGCGCTGGGGTGAACGCAGGAAAGCGCCCTCCCGCAGCCTCTCTCGCTATGTATTCCTTATGATGGCACGTCTACGGCGGCAGGTGCATGCTTTTAACGACATTGGAGCGTGGCGCCTTCATCGCGAGGCTTAAGCCTAATTGGACGAGGCGGGCAGCAATGCGACGGTGCGCGTCGATGAACTCGTAAGCCGCAACCGAGGAGGTTAGAAGCTCGGTCTCACCGGCGCACGCGCCCCATCGCCCTGCAGGTTGGGGCGCACGTCCGCGCGGCTGACTGGCAAGTGGCCAATGATGGGGGCGGTATAAGTGCATTGAAGGCGTATTCGAGGGTGACCGCCTATGCCGAACATACAGTGAAGCGAGACCCGCAAGGTAGCGCGTCGGCAGCAAGTTCATGTTGGCGTTGGCAGCAACATAGAACGGCGCATTAAAGCATCGCCCGCCGGGAGGGCGCGGATGTTTTGAACGTGTCGTCATTTGGTCCTTTTGCAAGTGACCGGCCGGAGCGGACGATTTCTTCGCGTCCGCCTTTAACGGGACTCGACGAGCTGAACGACAGCTGCACTCTGGGAACGGTCAGGTCCGCAGGAAGTTGGTGAATGTCGCTT
>NZ_JAQQDB010000034.1:0-83487 GCF_046030135.1 Caballeronia jiangsuensis | reverse complement strand
GCTAATAGACCGACGCGAAAACGGGATCCGGCAAAAAGCCGGCCCCCGGCATGCACGCAGCCATCATCGAACGCAAACGGGATCCTGCAAAAAGCCCACCCCCGACGCGCGGCGGCGCCGCCATCAATCGATCCGCAGTCCCACCTTGATCGTCACCTGCCAATGCAGGACCTTGCCATCATCGATGTGCCCTCGTGTTTCCACCACTTCGAACCAGTGCATGTTGCGCAGCGTTTTCGACGCCTTCTCGAGCGCGACGCGCACGGCGTCATCGCTCGATTGCGGCGATGAGCCGGTCAATTCGATCTGCTTGTAGACGTGTTCCGACATGGTGTTCTCCTTGTAGTCCCCCAAGGGGATGTCTTCCGATGCAGCAAGGCACGCGCCATCACGCTTTCGCGCGTGGCTTCCATTAAAGGACAGGAACGCTTACGGGAGTAGTCGGGGTTTGCGCGAAGCACGCCGACGCGCAGGCAACGGCACGCGAGGCCTCGTTCACGAGGCCCGCATGCATCGGGGAGAAACAGGAAAGCTCAGAGAAGGATCAACGCAGCGGCCGCGAAGCAGCATCGCCCGCGTCCTGGCGGCGCGTGCCCCGACGCCTGCGCGCCGAAACCGTCGCGCCGAATTCGCTCAGGATCTGCGTTCGGGCGCGGCTCGCGAACACGAGGAAACCAAAGCCGTTCGCCTCGTACCAGTAACCGCCGTTCTCCAGTCCGTCGAGCGGCTGCTCGAGCGCATTGGTGATCGATTCGACACAGCGCCTGTGCAGCTCGTCGATGGCCGGGTACGGCGGCTGGGCGCCGCGCACGCTGCACAGAAGAACATCGAGCCCCGGCAGGACATGCGCGTACAGCACCGGTTCATCCTGGGCGCGAGCTCGGGCAATCTTCGTGTCGAGCTGACCAAATGGCTTGAAATGCCGCAGCACGGCGAGAAAAGACTCGTCGCCATCGGCCTTCACGCGCTTACGCTTTTTCGGGAAGGACATAAAAACTCGCCTGAAAAAGAATTGCAAGAAACGCAGCGTCCTCATGCGGCCACTCCCGTCTTGCGCGCCGCACGTCGATCTTTTATAGCGCATCGATGTGATTAGGTCACGGTGAATCGGGCCATTCGTCATTGTGACCGGCAAAACGCCGGCGCACGTTTCTGGCGCATGATTCGTGCCGATGACCGTTTGGCGGCCCGCTTGGCATCCCTCTGAGCATCTATCCCAATAATAGTCCCGCTGCTACCCGCGCGAACAGCTTTCGTAAAGAAAAAAGCGGGTGGGCGCACCAAGCGTGCGGGGTAACTCTTTGGGCAGACCCATGCGCGTCGCACGGGTTCCGCCCGTTTCGAGCGGGTTTGCCCGGCTAGACGCGCGGCGCGTTCTTGAGTTCGTCGCGGATTTCGCGCAGCAGCAGCACGTCTTCCGGCGTCGCGGGCGGCGGCGTGGTTTCGGAAGGCTTGCGCAGATTGTTGATGAACTTGACCATCAGAAAGATGATGAACGCGAGGATGATGAAGTTGATCAGCGTCGTGATGAACGAGCCGTAGCCGAACACGGCGACGCCCGCCGTCTGCAAGTCCTTGTACGAATCCGGATTGCCCTTGAAGGTTGGCGGTATCTGTCCGAGTTTTACGAATAGGTTTGAAAAGTCCAGGCCGCCGGTGGCAAGACCGACGACCGGCATGATCAGATCCTTCACGACGGAGTTCACGATCGTCGAGAATGCGCCGCCGATGATGACACCGACCGCGAGGTCCATGACGTTGCCCTTCAGGGCGAAGTTCTTGAATTCTTCGATCATGCTCATGCGCGGCTTCCTCCAGTTTGAGTTAGACGGTTGTGCGGGCTAAAGCAGCAGCAAGGGCGCGGCAGCAAGGGCTATGCCATTGAGACATCCGCGAAACGCGCAGCGAAGTGTTTCATCGCGGACAGCGTCAATGATAGTCAATTCGACTGCGGACCGCCCGCGCGCCGAAAATCGCGCACGCCCGCGACCATCATGCGGCAGGCACGCGGCCCACGCTGATCGCCGCGCAAAAGGCGGCATGGTCGGCGACTGTCTGCGCGCCGTAGCGCTCGGCCCAGCTCGCGTAGGCCGCGTCGAGTCGATCCGAGTTGCCGCAATACCCCGCGATGAGCGCGGCGTCGCCCGTGCGCGCGTGGGCCCGGCCGAGCAGGAGGCCGAGACACCACGCGTAAAAATCGAAGGTGGCGCCGTGCAGCCAGTCCATGGGAATCGAGCCGCGGATCTGTTTCATCTGTCGTACGTAGAAATCGCGGCCGGAGATGGTCGTCCAGCCGAGTAGCGCATCCGACGAACTCTGCAAAAGCCGCTGGCCATGCACAACACGCCGTCCCTGATGCCGATACGGCTCGTCGAGCGGCGGCACGAAGGGCGCGGCGGCGGGCACGATGCCTTCCTTCACCTGAATGAAAAGCGGATCGCCGAGCGCGCGCCCGAGCATCAGCACGAGATACGCGCGCGTGCCGACACTGCCCACGCCGACGACGCGATGCGCCACATCCACGACCTCGTAACGCTCGAGCATCATGCGCCATTCGCCCGCGATGGTCTGCAGATACGCCTTCAGGCCATCGATCACATGATTTTTTTCGGCGGCGTCGAGACTCGTGAGGATCGGCGGATCGACCTTGAAGCGATAGCTCTTGCCGACAGGTTCCGCGACTTTCGCGAGCATCGTCGCGTGCGAGCGCTTCATCGCGCGCTCGACGGTCTTTTCGATGGTCGCTTTTTCGTCGGCGTCGAGTTTCGTCGGGGCGTCCATGTGCAGCGCGCTCGCGTAGGAGCGCATCTGCCAGAGATCGTAGGGGCTCACTTGCCAGAGATCGGCCATCGTCGTGCGATACGCGGCGCATGCCGAGCGCACCGCGCGCTCGCGCCCGGCGGCGTCGACGCCGTTCTCGCGCGCCGCCACATTGATGCTCGCGGTCAGGCGCTTCAGATCCCATTCCCAGGGACCGACGAGCGTTTCGTCGAAGTCGTTCAGATCGAACACGACGTCCTGGCGCGGCGTGCGAAAAAGGCCGAAATTATTGACGTGCGCATCGCCGTCGATGATGACGTTGTGCCCGATCGACGGCGACTTCGCCAGATCCCACGCCATCACGGTCGCGGAGCCGCGCAGGAACGCGAATGGCGATTCGGCCATGCGCTGCATGCGCAGCGGAATGAGCCGCTCCTGCCGGCCTGCGTTGCCCGCGAGCACGCGCTCGACGGGATCGGGCCTGTCGTGCTCGGGCGACCACGCGCCGTGGGCGTCGAACGGAACCGCGTCGCGCAACGCGCGGCCGGTCGCACGGCTTTCTTCGGCGGTGCCGTTGAGCGGGGAATTCGACGTCGCGGAACCGGGGCGTGTGGACAAGGCGTATTCTCCTTCGGCGATGGGCGCGTGCGTCGAACGTGCCGGGGAGCGTCGGGCACGGAACGTTTTACACGCGGCGCGGGGCGAGCATGAGGCGTCGGACGTCGCGGAAGGTATGAAGCAAGCGGCGCGCCGACACAGCGCAAACGGGCACGCTAAATGCTCCTTACGATCGGCTTGAAGCCCCGCAATGCCAACGCACGATTCCGACGCAGCGCGCGTCAACCATTCGAACACATCATCTCATGCCGAACGAAATCCGCATTGCCGAAGGCTCCCCGTTTCCGCTCGGCGCTAACTGGGACGGAAAGGGCGTCAATTTCGCGCTCTTTTCCGCGAACGCGACCAAGGTCGAGCTGTGTCTCTTCGACGAGAAGGGCGAGAAGGAAACGCAGCGCATCGAGCTGCCCGAATACACCGACGAAGTCTGGCACGTCTACGTGCACGGGCTCGAACCCGGCGCGGTCTACGGCTATCGCGTCCACGGTCCTTACGAACCGGAAGCGGGACATCGCTTCAATCCGAACAAGCTGCTGCTCGATCCTTACGCGAAGGCGCACGTCGGCACGCTGCAATGGGATCCGGCCTTGTTCGGCTACACGCTCGACGCCGAAGGCGACGATCTCACCTTCGACGAACGCGACAGCGCGCCCTTCATGCAGAAGTGTCAGGTCATCGATCAGACATTCAGCTGGACCCACGCGACGCGCGTGCGCGTGCCGTGGGAACACACGATCTTCTACGAGACACACGTGCGCGGCTACACGAAGCTGCATCCGGCGATTCCCGAGCACATGCGCGGCACCTTCGAAGGGCTCGGGCAGAAGGAAGTGGTCGAGTACATCAAGAGCCTCGGCGTGACGTCGGTGGAACTGTTGCCGATCCATACGTTCGTCAACGACAGTTATCTGCTCGACAAGGGCCTCACGAATTACTGGGGCTACAACACGATCGGCTTCTTCGCTGCCGATCCGCGCTATTTCGCACGCGGGCCGGGCGTCGTCGCCGAGTTCAAGGAGATGGTCGACCGGCTGCACGAAGCCGGCCTCGAAGTGATTCTCGACGTCGTCTACAACCACACCGCCGAAGGCAACGAGCGCGGGCCGACGCTGTCGTTCCGCGGCATCGACAATGCGTCGTACTACCGGCTGATGCCGGAAGAATCGCGCTACTACATCAACGATACCGGCACGGGCAACACGCTCAATCTCTCGCATCCGCGCGTTCTGCAAATGGTCACCGACAGCCTGCGCTACTGGGTGACGGAGATGAATGTCGACGGTTTCCGTTTCGACCTCGCGACGATCCTCGGCCGCGAACCGTACGGCTTCGACGAAGGCGGCGGCTTTCTCGACAGTTGCCGGCAGGACCCGATTCTGTCGAGCGTCAAGCTCATCGCGGAGCCGTGGGATTGCGGGCCGGGCGGCTATCAGGTCGGCGGCTTTCCGCCGGGCTGGGCGGAATGGAACGATCGCTATCGCGACACGGTGCGCGAGTTCTGGAAAGGCGACGAAGGCGTCGCGCCGGAACTGGCGACGCGCATCACCGCATCGGGCGACAAGTTCAACAAGCGCGGACGCAGGCCGTGGGCAAGCGTCAACTTCATCACCGCGCACGACGGCTTCACGCTGAACGATCTCGTGTCGTACAACGAAAAACACAACGAGGCGAACGGCGAGGACAACAACGACGGCCATTCGGACAACAAGTCGTGGAACTGCGGCGCCGAAGGCCCGACCGACGACGCGGAAATCCGCACGCTGCGTGAACGCCAGAAGCGCAACATGCTCGCCACGCTCCTGTTCTCGCAAGGCACGCCGATGCTGCTCGCGGGCGACGAATTCGGCCGCACGCAGAAGGGCAACAACAACGCGTACTGCCAGGACGACGACATCAGCTGGGTGAACTGGGACCTCGACGACGATGGCCGCGCGCTCGCCGAGTTCGTGCGCAAACTGACGACGCTGCGTCACACGCTGCCTGTGCTGCGGCGCCAGCGCTTCCTCACGGGCGAGTACAACGAGGCCTTGCAGGTGGCCGATGTCAGATGGCTCGGCACGACCGGCGACGAGCTCACGCAGGAGCAATGGGACGATCCGAACATGCGCTGCTTCGCGATCGTCTTCGACGGCCGCGCGCAGGCGACCGGCATCCGCAAGCCGGCATCGGACGCGACGCTTTTGCTGATCGTGAATGCGTATCACGACGTGGTCGATTTCACGCTGCCCGATATTCCGGGCCCGGACGAATGGATCTGCCTGATCGACACGAATGCGCCGATCCGCGAAGAATTGCCGGAGTTCGGTTCGGACGACGTGTATCAGGTGACGGGGCGCTCGCTGCTGTTGTTCGCGCTTCAGCCGCGCGGCGCGACGAGGCGGATTTTCAAGCGTCTGGAGGAAGCGCTGACGGACGAAGCGCCGCCCGAAAGCGACGAGAAGAAAGCGGAAGGCTGAAGCTCGCATCGACGGGACGCCATGCGCGACCGGGTATCATGCGATTCTTTGCAATAGAGACAGGAGGCGGCGCGAGCCGCCTTCTTTTTTCCACGATGCCTGTTTCATTCACGCATGAACGCGCGCTCATCGAAGGCCGCGCTGCGCAAACGGCATGATCCTGCACGCCATTCTGCACGTCGCGAGCTGGGATCAGCTCGAACGCATCTGGGAATTCATCGTCGGCTTCTTCAAGTTTCTGTGGGGCCTGTTGCGTTTTCTCGGCGGCGGATGATGCGCCGATTCTCCACGCCGTAACGAAAAGGGCCCCGCGCAAACGGGGCCCTCGATCATGCGTGCGCGACAAGCGGCAGGGTCAGGAATCGCGCCAGCTGTCGTCGCTGCTGCCGAGGTCGAGGCCTCCGCCGCCGCTGCCATCGTTCCAGTCGTTCGAGCCGTTGCCCAAATCGAGGCCGCCGCCGTTGTTGTTGTTGTTGCCGAAGTCGAGACCGCCGGTGTCGTTTTGCGCCGGGCGATCGACAGGCACTTCGCGCTCGATCACGCGATCGCGCCCATGCGACAACGCTTCGCCCAGCAACACGCCGGTGAGCAGTCCGCCCATGCCGCCGCCGAATCCGCCGCCGCCTTGCTGAATAATGACGGGCGGCTGCTGCCCCTGCTGCGGCGGATAAGGCGGATAGGGCCCTTGCTGCGGATATTGTTGCTGGCCACGTCCGAAACGCTCGGCTTCCTGCGCATACGGCGAGCCGGCCGGCGCACCCGCTTGAGCGTTGTTCGCGGCGTTCGGATCGGGACGGCCCTCGGCGCGTGCCTTCAGACTCGCGACCTGATTCGCCAGATCTTCGATCGCATACGGCGGCACCGGATTCTTCGAGTTCGATAGCGACTCGACCATCTCGCGCAACTGCGTCTCCGCGCCTTCGACATCTTTAAGGAGCGCCTCGTGACCCGGCGCGGTGGAGAGCCGGACGTCTAACTTGAGCGTGCGCACGTCGTTGAGCAGCTCGGTCGCGCGCTTGATCTGCGAGCGGCGGTCGTTCTCGGCCTGACCGTCGTCGCGTGCGCGGGAACGTCGCAAGCCCCAGCGCAGCACGAGCGCGATCGCCGCGATCAGCAGCGCGAAACCGATCCACGCGCCCATGCCGATGCCGTGCTTTTGCGGCGCGGCGGACGCCTGTTCCTGATTGAACGGATTCTGCGCGCTCGAAGTAGTTGCGCCGTTGTTCGAGCGCGGCGAGATGCTCGCGCGCGTCGCATCGGCCTGGATGCGGGCTTGCGTGGCGGCGAAGCGCGACGGATCCGTGAAGCTCAGCGAGGGATCGAGCGATTTGGCCTGCTGAAGCTGCGAAAGCGCGTCGCTGTAGCGGCCCTCGCGGTCGAGCACCTGTGCATACAGGTAGTGCGCATGCGCGTTCTTCGGATGCGCGCTGAGCACTTCGCTCAACTGGGAGTCGGCCTGTTGCCAGTTGCCCTGCGTCATCGACTGCTCGACCTGCTGCGCGGTCGGCACGGCGAACGCGAGCGGAGAAGCGAGCGACAGCGACAACGCCAGAGCCGTCAAAGTCTTTTTCATGATGCGGGCCGGACGCGATGAACGTCCGTCTCCTGTCGATGCTGCAAACGGGTGATGCAAGTCGTGATGCTCAAGGTAACGCATATTCGTGCGACGCGCGGCGGACCCGGAAGTTCGCCGCGCGCCGCCGCCTTTCAGATGCAGCACTTACTGCGCCGGCGTATTCAACTGCTTCTTCAGCGCTTCGAGACGATCTTCCACCGATGGCCCGCGATTGAGCGCGGCGAGTTTGTCCTCGAGCGCCTTGCCGGAGTTCTGGTCCGCCGAATTCAGACGCGCGTCCGAGCGGGCGTTGGCGAGTTGAACCTTGTCTTCGAGCTTCTGAAAGTCTTCGGAAAGATTCTTTCCGCCGATGCCGCCCAACGCGGTAGCCGCCGTGTCCTTCGCCTGCGCGATTTGCTGCTTGGCCTGAAGAATATTCGAGCGCGCGTTGAGATCGTTGCGGCGCTGGCGCATGTCCGCGATCTGTTTTTTCAGATGCTCGACCGAGGGCACGAGCGTTTGCAGTTCCGCCGCGAGCGCGTCGCGTTCGGTTTCGGCGTTGGACTGCGCCGCGAGTGCTTCGCGCGCGAGACTTTCATCGCCTGACTGCAGCGCGCGCTTCGCGCCATCTTCGTACTTCCTGGCTTTATCTGCTGCTGCGTCGCGCTTGCTTTGCTGCGTCGCGACCTGCGCTTCGATCTCGATGAGCGAGTTCTCCGCCTTCGCGATGCTGTCGTCGAGCTCGCGCACGATCTGGCGTGCGTCGCGCGAAGGGTCCTGCATGGTGTCGGCGGCGTCGTTCAAGAGGCCTCTGACCGTGCGCGTGATGGAATCGAAAAGCGACATGTATTTCTCCTGGATGAAGACGGCGGCGTGCGCGCCCACCTGCGTGCCACGCGGCTCGAATGTGAGGCGCAATGCGCGGGATTGCAAGCGTCGTGAGCCTCACGCTCACGCCGGGTTTACCCGCTCATTAGATCATGCCGTGACTTAATCGGGACTTAACGGAAGGTTAAGGAGTGTAACGATGCGCCGTGCCGAAGAAGCGGACTACGGCAGCGGCGGCTAGCGTTCGGAACGCGTGTCGTCCGTCAGCGAGGCATCGTCGCCCTGATCCGTGTCGTGCTCGGCATCCTCTTCAGATTGGGCTTGCTGAGCTTGAGAAACCGTACGCGCCTGCGCGGCGCGCTTGGTTGCGCTCGCCGCTGCTTCGCGGGCCTCGCGCGCGGCGGCTTTCGCGGCGACGCTCTTCAGCGCGGCGTTGAGCGCATCGGGGGCCTTCGGCGCACGCAGACGATCGACGATGCCCGCGACCTTGATCTGCTCGCTCGTCGCGTTGAAGTTCAGCACCGCGCGCCGCATGAGCTCGCTCACGCTGATGCCGAGGTTGTCCGCTGTCTTGCTGATGGCCAGCTTCTGCGCGGGGGTCACGAAAACAACGATGCGTTCGCTGGGTTTGGTCGTCATGAGCGGCTCGCAAACAGTAAGGCAATCGTATGGGACGATCGCGACTTCGGTTCATCAAACGGCACGACATCGTTACTGCAGGCCCACCCGACCTGTTCCGGGGAACCTGCGATCCACTCAACCATCATATCGGTTTGCGGGCGGCCGTGCGTGTGAACCACCGCGCATCCCACGCGTTTGAGCATTGCGCAAAAACGGCGCGCGATCAACGACTTGGATATTTTCTCATACGGTTGTCCACAAGGCTCTCAACACTTTCTGTGGGTAACCCAACATTCACGCGCGTTCCGGCGGCGCGAGGGCATTTACTTACAAAAAATTCCCGCTGGTTTTGTAGTGGCGCGCGCGAATTCTTTAAAATGCGCTGTTATCTTCGGTCGATACCGGCCCGCACATTCACTCGTCCCGCCTTTGCAGTAGCGCCAAAGCTTCGGCGCATCGCATCGCAGCTCGGCAGCGCGCGCTTCACGGCGCGCCGAACGAACCCAGTCATGCCTATCATCAAACGACCCGACTCATCCAATTCCTCGCGATACGATCGCGAACCCCGCTGGAACGACTCTCGCAACGACTCACGCAATGACTCGGGCGGCCGCGACGGCGGCGGGCGCAACGGCGGAAACGGCCGCAATGGCGGCAATGGCCGTAACGATCGCAACGGCGGCGGCCGAGGCCGTTCGCCCTTCGCGCGCATCGCGCTCTGGTTCGCGGGGCTCGCCGCGATCGGCGTGGTGATTGGCGCGCTCATCGTCGGTTATGCGCTCGTCGTCATGGGGCCGAATCTGCCGTCGCTCAATGCGCTGATCGACTACCGGCCGAAGGTGCCGCTGCGCGTCTATACCGCCGATCACGTGCTGATCGGCGAGTTCGGCGAGGAGCGGCGCAGCCTCGTGCGTTTTCAGGACATCCCCGACCAGATGAAAAAGGCAGTCCTCGCAATCGAGGATTACCGCTTTTACGATCACGGCGGCGTCGATTTCGTGGGCATCCTGCGCGCGGGCGTGACCGATCTGACGCACGGCGGTGCATCGCAGGGCGCGAGCACGATCACGATGCAGGTCGCGCGCAACTTCTTTCTGTCGAGCGAGAAGACGTACACGCGCAAGATCTATGAAATGCTCCTCGCGTACAAGATCGAGCGCGCGCTGACGAAGGATCAGATTCTCGAGGTCTATATGAATCAGATCTATCTCGGCGAGCGCGCCTACGGCTTTTCGGCTGCGGCACGCGTGTACTTCGGCAAGGATCTGAAGGACATCTCGCTCGCCGAAGCAGCGATGCTCGCGGGTCTGCCGAAAGCGCCGTCGGCGTATAACCCGGTCGTCAATCCGAAGCGCGCGAAGGTGCGTCAGCAATACATTCTCAAGCGCATGCTGGACCTGAACTTCATCACGCGCGAACAGTACGATCAGGCGATCGCCGAGGATATCCACACGAAGTCCGCGGGCACCGAGTACGGCGTGCATGCGGAATACGTCGCGGAAATGGTGCGGCAGATGATGTACGCGCAGTACAAGGAAGAAACGTACACGCGCGGCCTCACGGTGACGACGACCATCGATTCCGCCGATCAGGACGCCGCGTACAAGGCCGTGCGCAAGGGCGTGATGGATTACGAGCGCCGGCACGGCTATCGCGGGCCGGAGGGCAACATCAATCTGCCGTCGAACGCGGACGATCGCGCCGAGGCGATCGAAGACGCGCTCGTCGATCATCCGGACAACGGCGAACTCGTCGCGGCGGTCGTGACGGCCGCGAGCCCGAAACAGGTGACGGCGCAATTCGTCGGCGGCGATACCGCGACCATCGCAGGCGAAGGTCTGCGCTTCGTGGCGGCGGGGTTGCGCAACAATGCGTCGAAGGCGCTTGCGATCAAGCCGGGTTCGATCGTGCGCCTCGCGAAGGACGACAAGGGCAACTGGCAGATCACGCAACTGCCGCAGGTCGAGGGCGCGCTGGTTTCGATGACGCCGCAGGATGGCGCGATCCGCGCGCTCGTCGGCGGCTTCGACTTCAACAAGAACAAGTTCAATCACATCACGCAGGCCTGGCGTCAGCCGGGTTCGAGCTTCAAGCCGTTCATCTATTCGGCGGCGCTCGACAAGGGGCTCGGACCTGCGACCATCATCAACGATGCGCCGCTGTACTTCCCCGCGGCGGGCGGCGGCGATGCCTGGGAACCGAAGGACGACGACCAGCCCGACGGCCCGATGTCCATGCGCACCGGCCTACAGAAGTCGAAGAACCTGGTGTCGATCCGCATTCTGTCGTATATCGGCACGGGCTACGCGCAGGACTTCGTCACGCAGAAGTTCGGCTTCGACAAGGACAAGACGCCGCCTTATCTCCCGCTCGCGCTCGGCGCCGGCCTTGTCACGCCGTTGCAACTGAGCGGCGCGTATTCGGTGTTCGCGAACGGCGGCTATCGCATCAATCCGTATCTCATCGCCGACGTCGCCGATGCGCGCGGCACCGTGATCTCGCGCGCCAATCCGCTCATGGCCGGCAGCAACGCGCCGCAGACGCTGGAGCCGCGCAACGCGTACATCATGAACAGCCTGCTGCATACGGTCGCGACGCAGGGCACCGGCTCGGGCACCAATGTGCTCAAGCGCAACGACCTGCAAGGCAAGACCGGCACGACCAACGACGCGAAGGATGGCTGGTTCGCCGGTTATCAGAAGCAGCTCGTCGCGGTTGCGTGGATGGGCTATGACCAGCCCAAGACGCTCGGCAGCCGCGAGTTCGGCGCGCAGCTCGCGTTGCCGATCTGGGTCGAGTACATGGGACGTGCGCTGCGCGGCATTCCGCAGGAGCAGATGGCGAAGCCCGATGGCATCACGACAGTGGACGGCGAATTGTTCTACGCCGACCGCACGCCGGGCGCGGGCTTCGTCGCGAGCATCGGGCTCGACAACACCAATCCGATGGCGGGCGATGCGACCACGATGGGCGGCGTCGGACCGGCGGGCATGCAGGCGCCGCCGACACCGCAAGTCACGACCGACGAACGCAAGCAGATCATGGACATGTTCAGCAGGCCGTGAGGTGATGCAGCACAGTCGATAAAAAAGCGCGCCGGGCTAAACACCCGGCGCGCTTTGCATTTCGGAATGTGTGAGTTCAGTGACCGACGGTCGCGGGTGACTTCACTTCACATTTCACGTCGAGCGTGGACTTGTCCGCGAACGAAAGGGTGAGGGGAATCGTCGAGCCGACCTTGAGCGGCTTGGGCGGCTCTTCGAGCATCAGGTGATAGCCCTTCGGCGCGAAGCTCAGCGTGCCGTGCGCGGGGACATCGACGGAATCGACCGGCGACATCGTGGCCGTGCCGCTTTTGCTCTCGGACTTGTGCATCATCGCCATGCCGAATGCGGGCGTCGCCGCGGCGGTGAGCGTCGCGGGCTTGTCGCCGTTATTCGCGACGGTGAAGTAGCCCGATGACGGCAGGTTCGGCGGCATCGCGCGAATCCAGCAATCGCGGGCTTCGAGCGTCGCGGCCTGTGCGAGCGATGCGCAGGCGAGGGTGCCCACGAGTACAGCGATTTTTTTCATTGCGTTCTCACTTGACGGTGAAGTTGTAGTGACCTTGCGTGCGATGCCCGTCTGCCGCAACCGCGGTCCATTGCACCTTGTAGACGCCCGGCGCGAGATCGGGAAGCGCGACGCTCATGTGCTTCTTGTCGCTGGCATCGACGGCGGATTTCGCGGTGTTGATCTGCGTGCCCTGAGCATTGGTGACGATGAGCTTGCTGAAGGTCGGTTCGAGCGCTTCGCCGAAGTCGATCGCGACTTCGTGCGGCGCGCTGACGGTCGCGCCGGGGCCGGGCTGTTGCACCTTCGGCAATGCATGCGCGAGCGCGAGCTGTGCCGATCCGAAGAACGCCAGCGCGAGCGCGCCGCGCATGATCGATGATGAAAGCATGATGGTTCCTTGCGTGCTCGAAGCCGCTGGCTTGTCGAGCAATGTTTGCTGCGTGCGAATGGCGGACTTCATCTCGCGCGGTGCGATGAACGAAGTCCGCGCGTAGGCGCGTGATTCAGGCGAAGGCGGGCGGGGCGCGCGGTTGCGCGGCGTTGAGCAATGCGCGGCGCGGCGCATCGTCGAAGATGGCGTCGGCGAATGTTTCGTTTGACGGGAACGCGGAGAAGGTTCGATCGAGCGATACCGGCGGCGTCGGTGCGTGCGCGATGAGGTCGCAATAAGCGCACACCTGAAGATGACCAACGGCGTCGTGCTCGGCCGGATGCGAATCGTGCGATGTGCGTGCATCGGCGGCGCACACGGAAGCGAGCATCGATTCGATGCGCGCATGCTCGAACGCCTGCGATGCGACGGGCGCGAGCGAGAGAAGCAGGATCGCGCATATCGCCGCGAACCCGCTTATCTTCCCGATGATGCCTCGACGCAAGTGATGCATGTCGCGTTTGATCCGTTATCGATTCATAGACCATGCTGAGCGGACGATTATGCCATGCGTGTTTTGACACGCTTTGCATCGCGGCGAGTCGCATCGACGCAGCTTCGATGCTTCGTTTCTTCTTTTTCTTTGATCGAAGCAGATGGGGTCTTGCGACAAAGTAAGCGAGGACTTATAATCTTTTCTTCGACGGACGCGGGGTGGAGCAGTCTGGCAGCTCGTCGGGCTCATAACCCGAAGGTCGTAGGTTCAAATCCTACCCCCGCAACCAACACCGTCCAGCATCACGCAGAAAAGCCCGGTCAAGCCGGGCTTTTTGCTTTTCAGCGCACGCATCGTGATGCGTCCACCGTGCAAACCCACGAACCCCACGAAGTAAGTCGCAATCGAACCAGTTCATGGCCGAAGCGCATGTGGCGGCTTCACATGCGCATGTCAAAATCGCAAAGACCGGCGCTTGCACATGCGCCAATCCAATCCCATTCCACGCACGATAAAAGGAGTCCTCGCTCATGGACATTCCACACGTTCTGCAGGCTATCGCGCATCAGGAACACACGCTCGTGTTTCAGCAGTTTCACGCCGAGCATGCGTGGCAGATCGGCTCGCAATTGCGCGAGATGGCGCTCGCGCGCGACGCAGCCGTCGTCATCGACGTGCGTACGTTCGGGCGCAAGCTCTTCTATGCCGCGATGGACAACACGACGCCCGACAACGCGCGCTGGATCGAACGCAAGTCGCGAACCGTCGAGCATTTTCGACGCAGCTCGTATGCAATCGGGCTCGCGCTGCAGCAGGCCGGCACGACGCTCGCCGACAAACACGCCCTCGATCCCGCCGAGTTCGCGACGCACGGCGGCGCATTTCCGTTGCGCGTGTCGGGCGCGGGCGTGATCGGTTCGGTGGCGGTGTCGGGTCTTCCGCAGCGCGACGATCATCAGATGGTCGTCGAAGCGCTATGCGCCGTGCTCGGTGAGAACTTCGGCAATCTTTCGCTCGGACGCGACTGACGTCATCGGCATCCTCGAATCGACACGACAACCAAGATGCGCTCAACCGCTTATGTGCTCCTCGCCATCGCGATCGTCGCCGAAGTCGTCGCGACGTCCGCGCTGCGCGCCTCCGACGGCTTCACGCGTGCGCTGCCCGCGGCCATCGTCGTGGTCGGATACGGGCTGTCGTTCTATCTGCTGTCGCTGACGCTGCGCGCGTTGCCCGTCGGCGTCGTGTATGCCGTGTGGTCGGGCGCGGGCATCGTGCTCATCACGATCGTCGCGGCGCTGCTCTTCAAGCAGACGCCCGATCTGCCCGCCATGCTCGGCATGGGCCTCATCGTGGCAGGCGTCGTGGTGCTCAATGCGTTCTCGAAGATGAGCGCGCACTGACACGCCCGAGCGCGCAGGCTTATTTGCAGCGCACGATCATCGAGCGATTCTTGACGTTCGCCGAGATCACGTTGGTGATGCCGCCGCCGGTCGGGCCGCCTTCCTCGTTATCTTTCGAGACGATGTCGTAACCCGTCGCGCCGCATTTCTTGCCGGCGAGCACATAGCAGCTCGCCCAGCTCGATCCGGCGTCCGCGCCGCTGCAGTTGACGGCATAGCCGGTCTGTCCATCGGGCAGATTGATGAGCGATGCGTCGTTCGACGATGCGCACGCGCCGAGAGTCGAGATCGCGACGATAGCCGCGCCGAGTGCCGCGGCACGCAGCCAGGAGACACGCGAGACAGCGCCGCCATGTGCGGCGCGTGCGGAGATACGGCGCATGCGCCGACCAGGTTCCTTCATCTTTACCTCGTGAGAGCGAAATGACGGTATGCGCCCGCCGGCCTTGAGTTCGCGGGGAGAGCGCATTTTTTGAGATGTGCATTGTCCCATACGCCGCTTACGCGACACGTAAGCGGATGTTATTGGCGCGGCGCACGCCCGAAGCGCGATGGTCGCGCGGGCGCGTTGCTTGCGGAGCCACGATTGAACGCGCAAATCCGATGAACTATTTTCCGGATCGCGCACCTTAACCTCTGCAGTTTCGGTTGGAATTGCTCATCGGACGGCAGGACCAAAAGTGCCGCGAGCGAAAAAAGGGAGAGAAAGCCATGGCGGAAAGAGTCACGGGGCCATATCGAGGGTATTACATCAGTGCTTCGGCGCGGCTCGTGCAATCGCACGGCGAGCATGACGGCGATGCGCCGATCTATGTTGGCTCGGTCAGTCTCGCGCGCGGCGGGCCGGACGACGCGCATCGCTTCGAGGCGCTCGTCGATCTCGGACCCGAGCGGCGCTTCGCAACCGAAGGCGAGGCGCTCGTGCATGTGGAGCAGGCCGCGCGCGAATACATCGACCGCTTGCTGCAAGCGACGTGATGCGTCCCATCCATCTTCGACACGCCGTGCTGTATGACGTCGCGAATGGCCTGATCGATCTCTTTCCGAGCGGCGCGGATGTCGCGGAAATCGGTCTCGAGGCGACGCCCGCGCTCTTCGTGAGCTGGCGTACCGGCGGCGTCGCGAATCATCCCGGCAACATTGCGTGGGGCGTGCACTATCGCTTCGATGCGCAGGTGCTGCGTGACTATCCGCATCTGTCGGAGGAGGCGCGGCAGCGCGTATGCGAGCGCGTGCGCGAAATGAGCCGTTTGCTCGACTTCAACTACGCGGACCCTCTGGCGAGTTCGCTGCTCGTCGTGGATGTCGACGAAACCGTTCTTGCCGCGTGAACGGCGCGGGCGCTGGACCGCGTGGCGCGAGCGCGAGTACCATAGTCGCCGAATCGATTCGTGCGATCGTTTGCGGCGCCGCAAACACATTCGCATCGAATGGAGCAACGAAGCGGAGCAATGAAGCGCTTGAACGTCTTCGCGTTGGCGCCGACCCGATGCTTTCCCGGCCGGGCGCCACGCATCAGCAACGAGACAATCATGGATATTCGATTCCTCCCCGACGCGCCCGATTACCGCGATGCCAACCTGACCATCGAGTTCGCCGCGATCGTCGACGGACGACGCGTGTCGTGCGCGATTTCGGTGGAAGCGCTGGAAGATCATTTCGGCGCGCAAACCTACGACAGCGCCGGCTGGATCGATGCGTTCGATTCGGGCCGCACGCGCATCGAAGCCGTGGCGCGCGAGCATCTGCGCGTGACCAACGGTATGCCGGTGCTCCTGAAAAGCGGACACTTCCCACCGGGACGCGTCACGGTCTGATGCGCTGACGCATACGCACCTTCTTCTCTTACACGGCGCGATGTAAGACCTCCATCGCACCGCGTCCTTTATCGACGGCGGATGCCTTGCGCCTCCTTCCGCGTGATCGCGCATCGGAGTACCATCGCTCTATTCGCCGCACGCGATGCGATTCGCTCGGCACATTATTTGCTCGAAGGCATGCGCTTCTCGAGCAATCAAATATAAAAATCGCGCGGGGTCGTCATGCTTCAATCCTTTCTTCACTCACTTGTCGAGTCCAATGCGCTATGGCTCATCTGGGCAGCCGTTGGTGTGCTGATTCTTGCGCTGTGCATCGTGTTCGCGTCGGTTCTGCTGACCGACTCGGACGAGCCGCTCTATCGGGCCGCGCCGCGCCGCGACGACGACGCCAAGATCACTATCTGAGCGCGCGCGGGCGCGCCGCGATTTGACTTCGACAGAGGCGGTGCCGACAATGCCTCGCATGGGACCGCAAGAGCGGCGCACCGAGCAAAGACGCGAACAGCGCCAGGCGCTGCGCGAGCGCATACTCGAAGTGTCGCGCGAGATCGTGAAGCGCGAGGGCTTCGCATCGCTCTCGATGAGAAAGCTCGCCGAAGCGATCGATTATTCGCCCGCCGCGCTGTACCTTCATTTCAAGAGCCGTGGCGATATCGCGCGGGCGTTGCGTCGCGAAGGGCACGCGAGTCTGCGCGACGCGTTCGTCGCGCATACATCGATCGCGGACCCGGCCGCGCGTTTGAACGCGATGGGCCGCGCGTATGTCGAATTCGGGCTGGCCGAGCCCGAGACGTATCGGCTGATGTTCATGGAGCCCGCGGGTTCCGCCGAAGCAGCCGCCGATGCCGACGACAACGGCAACGGCCACGCGGCGGAGTCCGGCGCGGCGACGCTTTCGCTGATCGCGGATGCGTTCGTCGAGTTGCGCGCGGCCGACCGGCTGCCGCCGCGCGCCGCGCCGATTGCGTGCGCGGAAGGGCTGTGGGCGAATCTGCATGGCATCGTCGCGCTGAAGCTGAATGGCGCGGCGTTGCCCGAGACACCGGCCGCGACGCTCGTCGAGTTGTCGCTCGACGTGTGGTACGCGCCGGTCAACGGAACTGAACCTCGGGGAACCGAAACTCGATTCAACTCACCGGATCGATCCGACACTTCAACACGATGACCACCGAAGACATCCGTATCGACACCGCCAACGGCATCGGCTTCATTGCACTCGATCGTCCGAAGGCACTCAACGCGCTGACGCCGCCGATGCTGCGCGCGATCAGCGAGGCATTGCGCGCGTGGCGCCACGATCAGGCGATCCGCGCGGTCGTCGTCTATAGTCCGCACGTGCGGGCGTTCTGCGCGGGCGGCGATATCCGCTTTCTGTACGAGTCCGCGCAGGCGGGCGCGCGCGACGCGATCGACGCGTTCTTCACGGACGAATACAAGCTCAATCACGCGATCTTCACGTTTCCGAAGCCGTATATCGCGGTCGTGAACGGCGTCGTGATGGGCGGCGGCATGGGCATCTCGCAGGGCGCGCATCACACGGGCGGCCTGCGCATCGTTACGCAATCGACGAAGATGGCGATGCCCGAGACGCGTATCGGCCTCTTTCCCGATGTCGGCGTGAGCTGGTTTCTCGCGCGCGCGCCCGGCGCGATCGGCCGTTATCTCGCGGCGACCGGCGCGAGCCTCGCCGCCGCCGATGCGCTCTACGCCCGCATGGCCGACGCCTATCTCGACGATGGCGCGCTGCCGGGACTCGTCGAATCGCTGAGGCATCAGCGCTTTCTCGATGGCGTCGAAATCGTGCGCTTCGTGCAGAACGAAACGACGAAGCACAAGGTCGCGCCGATCCCCGAGAGAAGCGAGCTCGCTTTGGCGCGCACGATGATCGACAAGCACTTCGCGGCGGGCAACGGCGCGTCGATTCTCGCGTCGCTCGAACGCGAGGCGGACGCCGGCAACGACTGGGCGAAGCGCACCGCAGCCGACTTGCGCGAGCGCTCGCCGCTTTCCGTCGATGTAGCGCTGCAGCAAGTCGATCGCGCGAAGTTCTCGACCATGGCCGAGACGCTGCGCCGCGACCTCGATCTCACGCGCACGATGTTCGAGCGCGGCGATGTGCTGGAGGGTATTCGGGCGCGCATCGTTGACAAGGACAACGAGCCGCGCTGGAAGATCGCGCGCGCCGAGGATGTGAACGCCGCCGATATCGACCGCATGTTCGAAAGCGCGTGGACGCCCGCGTTGCATCCGCTGCGGCTCTTGAAGGACTGATACCGCGCGGGTGATTTCGACGCCGGATCAGTCCGGTTCGCTGCCCGCCATGAATGCGCGCATGAAGACGAGTGCGCCCCAGCCCCAGATCGCGTTGGCGATGAAGTTCGGCGCGAGGCGCGGCAGCATGTTGCCGCTCGGCCAGATGCCGCGCGCCGGATCGATCACGAACACGCCGACCGCGGTCAGCACGATGCCGCCGAAGACGAGCGCGCCGATCCAGGGCGCGTTGCGCTCGGGCGCGACACGCAGAAGCCACACCATCAGCACGGCGAAAATGGAGCTCCACAGCGCATGCGCGATGAATTCGGGGATGCCGAGCGGAACAAACGGTGCGGTGGAAAAGCCGGCTGGATCGACGAGACCCGCTGCGTGCAGCAGCGCCAGGGTCGATTCGCGGAAAAAGAGCGCGGCGAGAAAACCGGAAACTAACGGCAGTATGACTTTTTGCATTGATTGGACCGCTTGGAGCCGGAGGGCGCGGTTCTCTCCGATTGTCGTGACGAGCGCCATTATAGTTGCGTCGCGCGTGCTTCCAGGCGGGGTACGGGGGCTTCGCGGGTTATTTTGCGATCGCGTCGCTCGCCGGGCTGTGATGCAGCATGCGATCGCTGTTCTGCGGCGGACTCGGACGCTTCACCGGCATGTTGTCGGGGTTGTCGGGGCGCGTGGCGCTCGCGGATGGCGCGCCGCGTGCGCCCGGCGGCTTGACCATCGATGCGTTGTCGTCGGGGCGCGCGGTCTGGGCGTGGGCCGCGAAGGTCGTGATGAACAGAAGGGCGGCTGTCGCGAGGTGATGTCGGGTCATGATCGCTCTCCGCGAAGGGGAGATTTTTGATGTGCATGACGCGTGCCTGAGTCGTGGTCGAGAATGCAAAAAGCCCAGTCGGATGACTGGGCTTTTTGCATGAATTCTCGGTGGGGTGGCTGATGGGACTCGAACCCACGACGACAGGAATCACAATCCTGGACTCTACCAACTGAGCTACAGCCACCACTGTTACCGCGATCCCGACTGCTTCAGAACTGCCGTAGCAATCAAGAAGCGAGATTATACGAACATTGATTGCACTTGCCTAGTCCCTTCGAGCATCTTTTTCCGAAGTGCGCCGTCAGGACTCGATAGCTTCCACGGCCTCGCGAAGATGCGCACGCGCCTCGTCGAAAATCGTCAGATCGCCTTTCGCGAGCCGCCGATTGTCCGAGAGCACGCGACGCCATCCGCGCGCGCCCGCGACGCCGCGATACAGGCCCAGCGCGTGCCGCGTCATGGCGCCGAGATACGTGCCGCGCGAAAGCTCGTGGCGCGCGTAGTCGATGAACGCCGCCTCGATGTCCTCGCGCGACGGAACCGGCGCAGCGCCGCCATAGAAGCGCGTGTCGACGCCCGCGAGCACGTACGGATTGTGATAAGCCTCGCGCCCGAGCATCACGCCATCGACGTGCTTCAGATGTTCCTCGACTTCGTCCAGCGTCTTGATGCCGCCGTTGATCGAAATTTCCAGATGCGGGAAGTCGCGCTTCAACCGATACGCGTACTCGTACTTGAGCGGCGGAATCTCGCGGTTTTCCTTAGGGCTCAGGCCCTTCAAGATCGCGTTGCGCGCGTGCACGATGAACACCTCGCAGCCCGCATCGGCGATCGTGCCGACGAAATCGCGCACGAACTCGTACTCCTCGACCGTATCCACGCCGATGCGATGCTTGACCGTCACCGGAACCGACACGGCATCGCGCATCGCCTTCACGCAATCCGCGACGAGCTGCGGCTCGTTCATGAGGCACGCGCCGAACGCGCCGCGCTGCACGCGCTCGGAAGGGCATCCGCAATTCAGGTTGATCTCGTCGTAGCCCCATTGTTCGCCGAGCTTAGCGCTCTTGGCGAGATCGGCCGGCTCGCTGCCGCCGAGTTGCAACGCGACGGGTGCCTCGGCGGGCGTAAACGCGAGATGCCGCGCGACATCGCCGTAGAGCAGCGCGCCCGTCGTCACCATCTCCGTGTAGAGCCACGCATGACGCGACACGAGCCGGTGCAGGGACCGGCAATGTCGGTCGGTCCAGTCCATCATCGGTGCAACGGAAACGCGGCGGGGGCTGATCTTCGATACGGCTGACATGGGCGACGACGGCCGCGCTTTCGTGCGAACCGCCTGAATCTGAAGGGGAATCTGCGATTTTACCGCAGCGCGGAGGATCGGTCGTCCGGTCCGATCATGCCGGGCAGCGCAAACGTTCACCCGCTTCGCCTCACCATGCTAGGATTTCCAAACCACCCCCAACGACGACATCGGAGACAGACATGACGACTTTGGCGATCGACGGTGTGCGCTGGGTCAACGATCGCGTGACCAACGTGCGCTGGGGCAGCTTCGATCCGGCCACGAACGACTGGACCGCGCCCACCACCATCGTGGACGTCCAGCAGGTCGTGGACGCCCTCAAAAACGGCAAGGAAGTCCGCACGCTCTTCACGCTCGGCGGGCGTGTCTTTCTCGGTCCGAAAGTCAGCGCGCTGCCGTATACGAACGGTCATATCGGCATCGAGGCGCGCGTGCAGGACGGGCAGATCGAGAAATCGCTCGAAGATCTGCCGCCCGTCTGAAGACATCGCAAAGGCGCACTCTCGGAGACGAGCGTTGAATCGGGAACACGCGCTGCGATTCGAAACCGAGTTCATGCCGCGCATCGTCGAACGTGTGATGCGTGTCCTCGGGCGCGGCGTGCGCGTCGAGATACTTCCCTACGAGCGCGCAGCCGTGCCGACGCGTCTGCATGTCAACGCCGATGCGCATAGAGCGGGCGATGAGCATCGGCACGTATATCCGTATCCGCTGAATGTATTTCTGACCTGGGACGACGAAGAAATCGAACGTCTGTTGGGCGCCGGCGGCGAGGCCCGATTCCTGCGATATCTCGACGCGATGGCCGCCAAGCTCGACGCCTGGCAGGGCGCACGCGACGTCGATCTCGCGACGCGTTCCCAGGCAGAGCCGTCGGTGCTCTTTGGCGGTCTCGATTTCGAAGCCTGATCACGGCGGCCGGCTGCCGCCCGTTAGCGCCCGTTCAGCCGACGCATCGCATCGCCGGGGCTCACGCATGTCGTGGCGTCGGCAGGGCGCATCAACATGAACGTGGAGGTCGGTATGGCATCGTCGAATGAAGGCGATCTGCGCGCATTCGTGCAGACCGCGGAACAGGCGGGCGGTTTTGTGTGGGTCCTTGCGCTCGTCGATTTTTCGGCGCGCGAGGTGAAGCGCGTGCTGGTCTCCGAAGAAAATTTCGCCACCGCCGACGCAGCCCGCGACGCAGGCAATGATCGCCTGAAAGGGATGTCGAACGACCGCTGACGAAGCCTCGCGCGCGCGGCCCGCGACGGATTCACTTCGTCGCGATCACCATCGACTCCGGTCCCGCCAGAGGCTCGACGCGCGCCGTTGCGAACCCCGCTTCCTTCATCCAGCCGCAACATTGCGCGCCGGTGTAATCGAAGCCGCCCGGCGTTTCGATCAGCATATTCAGACTCATCAGAAGGCCGAACGCATTCTGACGGCGTTCGTCGTCGATGATCGCGTCGTACACGATGAGCACGCCGCCCGGCGGCAGCGCCGCATGGCACATCGCGAGCAGTTCGAGCTTCTGCGGCAGGTTCCAGTCATGCAGGATGTGACCCATCACGAGCACATCCGCCGACGGGCACGGGTCCTTGAAAAAATCGCCGGGATAAAAGCGCAAACGCTCCTGCAGCCCGTGCGCCGCGACGTAGTCGTCGAAAATGGGCCCGACCACCGGCAGGTCGAAGCCGCCTCCCGACAGATGCGGGTGCGCCCGCGCGACCTGCACCGGCAACGCGCCTTGCGCCGCGCCGATATCGATGAAGGTCCGATACTCGCTCCACGGAAACTGGCGGGCAATCGCCTGCGCCGCACCCATGCTTACGCCGCTCATCGCCTGCAGGAAACCGCGCAGGCGCGCCGGGTCGCTGTAAAGCGTCTCGAAGACATTGCCGCCGTGCTTCGATTCGTTCTGCGGCAAGCCCGTACGCAGCGCTTCAGTCAACGATCCCCAGAACGGGTACAGCCGCGCGTTCGCCATCTCCAGCAATCCGCCGACATACGAAGGCTTGTCGCGATCGAGGAAGAAATCGGCGTCGCTGGCGTTCGCGTAGCGGCCATCCTCGCGCGTAAGCAGATTAAGCGCGACGAGTGTATCGAGAAAATCCAGCGCCCCGCGCGGATGCAGTTCGAGCGCCTGCGCCAGGTCTTCCGCCTGTCGCGGTCCGCTTGCCAGTTGCGTGAACACGCCGAGTTCGACCGCCGACAGCAGCGCTTTCGACGCCCAGAACGCCATGCCCATTTGCAGCAAGCGCTCCGGATTCGGCTGTGCGTTCATACTGCCTTGCGCGTCTTGCATGATGCGGCTCCCTGAAGCTGAAAGCAGACTGGAAAGGTCTGCGTACTCTAGGATCGGTTCGCGTCCGGTTCAAGGAGTTATGTGGGCCGCATCACGCAGACGAAAACATGTTCGACGATATCGAACGAGTGCGCCGGTAACGTCGTACGGCAGCGCGCGAAGTCCCACCCATAATGACTTCACACTGATCAACGTTCAAAGGAGAACGTCATGAATCGCTTCGAAGGCAAGACAGTTCTGGTTACCGGCGGCAATAGCGGCATCGGTCTCGCGGCGGCGCAGGCATTTGCGGCGGAAGGCGCGCGGGTCGTCATCACGGGTCGCGACGAAAGCTCGCTCGCCACGGCGCGCGCGTCGCTCGGCGCGAACGCGATCGCCATTCGCAACGTCGCCGGCACGGTCGGCGCAGCGCGTGAACTGGCGCAAGCGCTGGTCGATGCGAACATCCGCCTCGATGCGATTTTCGTCAACGCGGGCGTCGGCACGTTCGCACCGTTCACCGACATCGACGAAAAGGCGTGGGACGAAACCTTCGCGATCAACGTGAAAGGGCCTTATTTCCAGATTCAATCGCTGCTGCCGCTTCTGAACGAAGGTGCGTCGATCGTGCTGAACGGTTCGATCAACGCGCATATCGGCATGCCGATGTCCTCGGTGTACGCGGCCAGCAAGGCGGCGCTCGTGTCGCTCGCGAAGACGCTGTCGGCGGAATTGCTTCCGCGCGGCGCGCGCGTGAATGTCGTGAGCCCCGGCCCGGTCTCGACGCCGCTGCATGAAAAACTCGGCCTCGTCGACGAAGCCGCCGCGCAACTCCAGAGCCAGATTCCGCTCGGGCGCTTCGGCAAGTCGAGCGAAGTGGCGGCGACGGTGCTGCATCTGGCATCGCCGGAATCGGGCTTCATCGTCGGCACGGAGATCATCATCGACGGCGGCATGAGCCAGCTCTGAGTCAACCGCGCGGGCCGCACGCGCGGCCCGTGCTCCGCGAGGAATTCATCATGAGTGACATCACTTCGTTCGTCGTGCATCTGCCGGGCAAGCCCGAGCATCGCGATGAACTCGAAACGCGTCTTCTCGACGTGCTGGAACGCATGTCCGAAGAGCCGGACTTCATCAACACGTATCTGCATCGCGCGGCGGACGATCCCGATACGCTCGTGCTGTACGAAACGTGGGCGTGCTCGGCCGAGCATTTCCGGGCGCATCATCTGGGCCGGCCTTATCGGCAGGCCTACGAGGCCGTGCTGCCGCAATTGCTCGCGCGCGACCGGACGATCGAATTTCTCACGCCGGTGCGAACCTACGAACGCAGCGCGCTCAGCGCATCGCCGGCTGCAGTTCGCCCCAGCTGACGAGGATTTGCTGGATGCTGCGCGCGTAGGCATCGCGATGTTTCGGCGACTCCGAGTGATAGGCGCCGATCGCGCGCCACGTATTGCCGTACTTCACCATCTTCTGCTTCAGGAGCCATGCGGCGACGAACACGTTGACGCACGGATCGGCGAGCGCGCGATGCGGGATGCCCTGACGCGCCAGATCGGTGAAATGAATCGAGTTGATCTGCAACTGGCCGACATCGATCGAGCCGTTGGCGTTGCGGTTGATCGCGGCTGCATCGCCTTTCGATTCGCGCCAGGCGACGGCGCGCAGCACGAGCGGATTGACGCCCTGATAGGCGGCGGCCTGCTCGAAGCAATCGTCGGCGCGAGCGGCGCCCGGCGCGAGCGATGCGCCGAGCAGTACGCAGGCGGCGAGGGCTGCATGAGTCGAACGGAACATGAGGCGTGGCTCCTTCGGAAATGGGCGCGCGTCGCTTACGGCGCGAGCGCGATGTCGATGCGATGCTCGACGTCCTTCATGTACGCGCGCGATTCGTCGGACACGACGAGACGCGGTTCCGGGCCGCTGCATTTGCAATCGGCGACGCGGCGCGTTTTCTTGCCTTTTTTGCTCGCGGACTTGACGGGCGGATCGTCGTCGTCGGTGGCGGCGGGGGGCAGCATCGCGAGCGTGGGCAAGGGCGGATAGACCTTCTGGACGACGGGGCCCAGCGCCGCGAGCGTTTGCACGGAGGCGGGCGCGCTCACGTCGAGCGGACCTGCGAAGGCGCTCGCCGAAAGCAATATGCCGGAGGCGAGGATCAGGAATCGGCGCATCGCGTCAGCCTCCCTGCGTCGGCTTGATGGACACGCTGTAGGGCTGTCGCGCGCCGGCGGTCAGATTTTCGAGGCTGAGCCTGACCGTGTGCCGGGCGGGAACGCCTTTCCAGATCGCCTGGTTGAGATACGGAAAGTCCTGTGCAAGCGCGGTGACGAGGATGGTCGTCGGCTGCTTCTGCGCGGCCGCGAGCGCACCGGCCTTTGCGAGCATCGCGGTGAGTTGCGGATCGCGCGCGCCGAGCGCGTCAGCGGGAATCTCGAAGCGGATGATTTCGGCGGACACCGCCGGCTTGTCGGTCTGGGCCGTGCTGGCCGCCTGCATCGGCGCGCAGCCGGTCACGGCGAATGCGACGGCGATGGCAAAAAAAAGTGACGCTGCCCCCTTCACTGGCATCTCCTGATTCAGTCATGGTGATATGCGAGTTGACGGCTCGCACGCGCGCGACTTGATAGCGGCGCGCAAACGTTTCGCCAAATAGCAAGACTTGACTCAGAAGACAGCGATTCGGGAAATCGCCCCGCACGGATCGCGGCAAACGATGCCGCGACGTTACCGATGTGACGGTGAAATGCGCGGGGATCGATCAGATGGGCCACCACGCGCCGATGCTCGGCTCGGCGTCGAGCGCGCGGAGGAAATCGTTGGCGAAGGCGTCGGCGGCGATTTCTCGCTCGGGCGAGCCTTCGGGTAGATCGTGGGGATTCTTCAGGCCGCGCGCGTGGCGGATGGCGGCGACCGTTTCGGTCAGGGCAGCGAGCGAGTCGAGCGTGTGGGAGTTCATACCGCGGATTACGGCCTGAGGGGCGCGAACTTTAGCGTTCTCGCGTGCACTACGGTTTCTTATGACGTACCAAAATTGGTACAATTCGATTAGCACGCGAGTCCAACTACGCGCGCACTAGGTCAGGCAATGAACTGGTCCGTGAACGTTTGGGCGTACTGAATGTAGCGGACAAGAAAGCAATCGGCGCCGACATCAAGACCATGCAGATCGGTTGGCCGCTCGGCATGCCGCTCGTCAAAAAACTGGCCAAACATTTGTGGGAAATCCGAATCCACCTGCATCAACGAATCGCGCGGGTGTTGTTCACGGTGAGAGACGGCGAAATGGTTCTGCTCCACGGCTTCATCCAGAAATCGCAGGCGCACGGAGTGCGATATGACGAAGAAACACGTCGGCAGCGACTTTGACGATTTCCTTCAGGATGAAGGCATTCTCGACGAAGTCACGGCCACGGCGATCAAGCGAGTGATCGCGTGGCAGATCGAGCAGGAAATGAAGGCGCAGCACATCACGAAAACTGCGATGGCGGCGAAAATGAAAACGAGCCGTTCGGCGCTCAACCGTTTGCTGGACGAGACCGATACCAGTCTCACGCTGACGACGCTGGCGAGCGCGGCCGCGGCGCTCGGCAAGCGGTTCAGATTCGAGCTTGTGAACGCGTCATAAAACCGTCACGCCTTCGGCTTCCGATGCCCCGAAACGAGCGCGCCCGCATCCCTCGCGAGCCCGAACAGATCGAGCACGCCCACCAGCCCCACGAACGCGACGATCAGAAACGCGACGCCGAAATCCTCCGGCCCGATCGAATGCGCATCGTGACCGTGCAGCCACTCGCCGATGCGCAACGCGATCGCGCCGACCGCGACGCCGATGCCCATCGTCATCTGAAAGAGCGTGCTGGACAGCGCCGACGCGCCGCTCATCTGCGCTTTGGGCACATCGGCGAAGCTCAGCGTGTTGAGCGCCGTGAACTGCAGCGAGCGCGACAGGCCGCTCGCGAACAGCACGACGACGATCACGAGCTTCGGCGTCGTCGGCGCGAGCAGGCTCATCGCGGCAAGCGACAGCGCCGCGAGCACGCCATTGACGATCAGCACCGGTCGAAAGCCGAACTGGCGCATCACGGGCGTGGTGACGAGCTTCATCGACAGATTGCCCGCGAACACGGCAAGCGTGAGCAGGCCCGATTCGAACGCGTTCATGCCGAAGCCGACCTGGAACATCAGCGGCAACAGAAACGGCGCCGCGCTGATCGCGATGCGAAAGAGCGATCCGCCGCCCATCGCCACGGCAAAGGTTTTCACCTTCAGCGCCGACAGATCCACGACCGGATGCGCCGCGCGCCGCAGATGCCACCACGAAGCGATGCCCGCCGCCACGCCCACCGCGACGAGCACGCCGACGAGCGTCCAGTCGGCGTCGCTGCGGCCGACCAGTTCCATCGCGTAGAGCAGCGTCGTGCACGCGATGCCGCAGAGCGCGAAGCCCGGCAGATCGAAGCGCCGTGTCGCGTCGCCGCGCTCGTTGCCGATGAAGCGCAGCGTCAGCAGCAAGCCGATCAGACCGAGCGGCACGTTCAAATAGAAGATCCAGCGCCAAGACGAATACGTCGTGATGAAGCCGCCGAGCGGCGGGCCGATCACCGGCGCGACGAGTCCCGGCCACGTGATGATCGCGATGGCGCGCATCAGGCCTTCCTTGGGTGTCGCGCGCAGCACGGCCAGTCGGCCGACCGGCACCATCATCGCGCCGCCGATGCCCTGCAGCACGCGCGCCGCGGCGAACGCGGGCAGCGTCGAGGTCGTGGCGCACAACACGGACGCCGCGGTGAACACCGCGATCGCGCTCGCGAACACGGTGCGCAGGCCGAAGCGGTCAGCGGCCCAGCCGGAAATCGGGATAAAGACGGCGAGCGTCAGCAGATACGCCGTGATGCCGAGACTCATGTCGGCGGGATGCACGTTGAACGAGCGCGCCATCTGCGGCAATGCGGTCGCGATGATCGTGCCGTCGAGGTTCTCCATGAAGAAGGTCGCCGCGACGAGCGTGACGATGAGCGACGAGCCTTTGTTGTCGCGATCGCTTGCGGACGGCATCGGTCGAACGCTCCTGCATGACGTGTTGGAAGCTTGCCATTCTAGCCGCGAGAGCAGAGCTTTCGCGCCTATGGTAGTTTTTGCGATTGCCGGAAAACCAGCCAAGCAGCATTTCCGACAATGCGCCGACAACGCGCAAACACAACGCCAACAAGAGGAATGAGCAATGAAGTTTCGGAAACTGGGTGATTCGGGTCTCGACGTCAGCCTGATCGGGCTCGGCACCATGACCTGGGGCGAGCAGAACACCGAAAGCGAAGCGCACGAGCAGATCGACTACGCGCTGGCCCAGGGCGTGAACCTGATCGATGCCGCCGAAATGTACCCGGTGCCGCCGCGCCCCGAGACGCAGGGCCGCACCGAGGAATATATCGGCACGTGGCTCGCGAAGAACGCCGCGAAGCGCGGCGACATCGTGCTCGCGACGAAAATCGCCGGGCCCGCGCGCCAGCCGCACAATCCGCGGCATATTCGCGGCGCGGGCAACCAGTTCGACCGCAAGAACCTGAACGAAGCCATCGACGGCAGTCTGAAGCGTCTGCAAACGGATTACGTCGATTTGTATCAGTTGCACTGGCCCGATCGCAGCACGATGACCTTCGGCCGTCCGTCGTACCCGTATCTCGACGACGAATACACGGTGCCCATCGAGGAAACGCTCGCCGCGCTGGCCGAGCTCGTGAAGGCGGGCAAGATCCGCCATGTGGGCGTGTCGAACGAAACGCCGTGGGGCGTCGCGCAATTCCTGCGCGCCGCCGAAAAGGCCGGATTGCCGAAGATCGTCAGCATTCAGAATCCGTACAGCCTCGTGAACCGCACGTACGAGCTCGGCCTGTCCGAGTTCACGCACAAGGAAGGCGTCGGGCTGCTCGCGTATTCGCCGCTCGCGTTCGGCTGGCTGTCGGGCAAGTACGAAGGCGGGGCGCGTCCGGCGGGCGCGCGCATCACGCTGTTCGAACGCTTTCAGCGCTACAGCAAGCCGCAGGCGATCGCCGCGATCACGTCCTATGTCGAGCTGGCGAAGCGCCACGGACTCACGCCGACGCAACTCGCGCTCGCGTTCGTCAACACGCGGCCGTTTACGACGAGCACGCTGATCGGCGCGACGTCGATGCCGCAACTGAAGGAGAACATCGAGAGCGTGAACATCGAACTGTCGGAGGAAATTCTGGCCGAAATCGAAGCACTGCACGAACGTCAGCCGAATCCGGCGCCCTGAAATTCCCTGTCCGGTCATGCATTTGTCGAAGAATCGGATGCGCTGGCCGCGAATGTGTCAGCATTGACGTTCGTATAGCAGGCGCTTAGTACCCGCATCCTTTTCGTAATACCGCCGTGGGCCGAAGCGCCTGACGCTTTGACCCACGGCGCACCCCTCGCAACGTTCGCGGTGCGGTGCCGGCTGCAAGGCACTACACTTGCTCGATGGTCCTGGTTGCCCGCTGCGGCGCCTTTCGCCACAGCGCGCTCTTCGCAAAGGAGTCGTCGCTCATGTCTCAAGGAACACCGCAGGCCAAAGATCTCGATCGCCTCACGATCGACACCATCCGCACCCTCTCGATGGACGCCGTGCAGAAGGCCAATTCCGGCCACCCCGGCACGCCGATGGCGCTCGCGCCCGTCGCGTTCCATCTCTGGCAGAACCATCTTCGTTACGATCCCGACGCGCCGCTCTGGCCCAACCGCGACCGCTTCGTGCTGTCGGTCGGGCATGCGTCGATGCTGCTTTACTCGCTCCTGCATCTGGCGGGCGTGAAGGAGTTCGACCAGGACGGCAAGCCGACCGGCAAGCCCGCGGTGTCGCTCGACGACATCGAGCATTTCCGCCAGCTCGACAGCAAGACGCCCGGCCACCCGGAATACCGCATGACGACCGGCGTCGAGACGACGACCGGCCCGCTCGGGCAGGGTCTCGGCAACAGCGTCGGCATGGCGATGGCCGCGCGCTGGAAGGAAGCCCACTTCAACAAGGGCAAGGATGCGATCTTCGATTACCGCGTCTATGCGCTCTGCGGCGACGGCGACATGATGGAAGGCGTATCGCACGAAGCCGCGTCGCTCGCGGGGCATCTGAAGCTCTCGAATCTCATCTGGATCTACGACAGCAACCGCGTCACCATCGAAGGTCATACGGACCTCGCCTATAGCGACGACGTCGAGGCTCGCTTTCACGGCTACAACTGGCACACGCTGCATGTCGACGACGCCAACGACGCGCAGGCGCTCGAAGACGCCATCAACAAGGCGAAGTCGCACACGGACAAGCCGACGCTGATCGTCGTGAAGAGCATCATCGGCTGGGGCGCGCCGAACAAGCAGGACACGTCGAGCGCGCACGGCGAAGCGCTCGGCGAGGAAGAGGTCAAGCTCGCGAAGAAGTTCTACGGCTGGCCCGAGGACAAGCAGTTCTACGTGCCCGATGGCGTGATGCAGCATTTCGCCGACGGCATGGGCGCGCGCGGCAAGAAGCTGCATGCCGAATGGAAACAGCGCTTCGACGCCTACGAGAAGGCCAATCCGGAACTCGCGAAAGAAGCGTGGCAGATGCTCGAATCGAAGCTTCCCGACAACTGGGACGCCGACATTCCGACGTTCGAAGCCGACGCGAAGGGCATCGCGACGCGCGATTCATCGGGCAAGGTGCTGAACGCCATCGCGCCGCGCCTTCCCTGGCTGATCGGCGGCGCGGCGGATCTCTCGCCGTCGACCAAGACGAATCTCAAGTTCGAAGGCGCGGGCAGCTTCGAGCACGACAGCTATGGCGGACGCAATCTGCACTTCGGCATCCGCGAGCACGGCATGGGCGCAGTCTGCAACGGCCTCGCGCTGTCCGGGCTGCGCCCGTACGGATCGACGTTCCTGATTTTCAGCGACTACATGAAGCCGCCGATCCGCCTTTCCGCGATCATGGAAGTGCCGGTGATCTACGTGTTCACGCACGATTCGATCGGTGTGGGCGAAGATGGTCCGACGCACCAGCCGATCGAGCAGCTCGCTTCGCTGCGCGGCGTGCCGGGCCTGTGCACGCTGCGTCCCGCCGACGCGAACGAAGTGGCCGAAGTGTGGCGCGTCGCGCTGACGCATTCGAAGGAGCCTTCGTGCATCGTGCTCACGCGTCAGGCGCTGCCGACCTTCGATCGCAAGAAGTACGCATCGGCCGATGGGGTGAAGCGCGGCGCCTACGTGCTCGCCGACGCCGATAGCGGCAAGAAGCCCGAAGTGCTTCTGCTCGCGACCGGCAGCGAAGTGTCGCTGTGCGTCGAGGCCTACGAGAAGCTGAAGGGCGAAGGCATCGCGGCGCGCGTGGTATCGATGCCGTCGTGGGACATCTTCGAGAAGCAGGATCAGGCGTACAAGGACTCGGTGCTGCCGCCGGACGTGAATGCGCGCGTCTGCGTCGAGCAGGCCGCGACGCTTGGCTGGGATCGCTATGTCGGCCGCCTGGGATCGCAGATCGTGATGCACACGTTCGGCGCATCGGCGCCATTGAAAGCGCTGAAGACGAAATTCGGCTTCACGCCGGAAGCGGTCTACGACGCCGCGAAGAAGCAGATCGAACGCGTGAAATCCAACGGCAAGGAGTGAATCATCATGCAGATCGGCATCGTGGGACTGGGGCGCATGGGCGGCAACATCGGGCGGCGGCTGATGCGCGCCGGGCATACGTGCGTCGCGTACGATCACAATCCGCAAGCGACCGAAGCGCTCGCGAGCGAAGGCGCGACGGGCGCGAAGGATCTCGGCGATCTCGTCGCGAAGCTAAGTGCGCCGCGCGTCGTCTGGCTGATGCTGCCCGCGGGAAAGATCACGGAAGACACGCTCAACGATCTGCACAAGATCCTCGGCGCGGATGACGTGATCATCGACGGCGGCAACAGCTTCTACAAGGACGATATCCGCCGCGCCGCGCAGTTGCGCGAGAAGGGTATCCATTACGTCGATGTGGGCACGTCGGGCGGCATCTGGGGACTGGAGCGCGGCTACTGCATGATGATCGGCGGCGACGAGGCGGTCGTGCGGCGGATCGATCCGATTCTCGCGACACTCGCGCCTGGACGCGGCGACATTCCGCAGACACCTGGCCGCGAAGGACGCGATGCGCGCGTCGAGAACGGCTATATGCACTGCGGGCCGGTCGGCTCGGGGCACTTCGTGAAGATGGTGCACAACGGCATCGAGTATGGCCTGATGCAGGCGTATGCCGAGGGCTTCCATATCCTGAGGCACAAGGAGTCGAAGGATCTCGCGGAAGGCGAACGCTATACGCTCGATCTCGCGGATATCGCCGAAGTATGGCGGCGCGGCAGCGTGGTGTCGTCATGGCTGCTCGATCTTACTGCGGGCGCGCTCGCCAGCGACGGCACGCTCGAACGCTTCTCGACGGAAGTCGCGGACAGCGGCGAAGGGCGCTGGACCATCGAGGCGGCGATCGAGGAAGCGGTGCCCGCCCAGGTGCTGTCGGCGGCGCTTTACACGCGCTTCCGCTCGCGCGATGCCGAGTCGTTCCCCGAGCGCATGCTTTCCGCGATGCGCTTCGGCTTCGGCGGGCATCACGAGTTTCCCGTGAAGTAGCTCTTTTTCTTCGACGATGTGAACACGGCGATGGACTTCAGCGGTCCATCGCCGTTTTTCATTTCATCATGCGTCGCCGGAAGAGCCACGCGCACAGGAAAAACGGCACGACCGCATAGGCGGTCAGCACGAGCACGTGCAACGCTGCGCCATCGAACGGGCGGCCGAGCATCGCCGGGCGGATCAGCTCGACCGCATGGAAGAGCGGCAGAACCTGCGTGACGTGCCGGGCGATCGCGGGCAGTTGCGCGATCGGAAAGAACACGCCGGAGAGCAGCAGCATCGGCGTGAGCGCGAGCGTCTGATAGAACATGAAGAAGTCGTAGCTCGGCGCGAGCGCGGTGATGACCATCGCCGTGCTCGCGAACGCGAGTCCCGTCAGCACGATCACGGGCAGCGCGATCAGCATCGACGGAAAGCTCGCATAGCCGAGCGCGCCCGCGACGATCATGATCGCCACGCCCGACAGCACCGACTTGCTCGCGGACCATACGATCTCGCCGAGCACGATGTCGCCGAGCGTGAGCGGCGTATGCATGATCGCTTCCCACGTGCGCTGCACGTGCATGCGCGAGAAGCCCGAGTACATCGCCTCGAAGCTCGCGGACATCATCACGCTCGATGCCGCCGTGCCCGCCGCGAGAAACGCGATATACGACACGCCGTCGACATGCCCGACCATCAGCCCGAGACCCAGCCCCAGACCGAAGAGATAGATCATCGGGTCGGCGAGATTGCCGATCATCGAGGCGATCGCGAGCTTCTTCCAGACGAGATAGTTGCGCCGCCAGACCGACATCCAGTGCGTCGCATTGGCGGGCAGCGCGCTGGATAGCGGCGTGAAATTTTCCGCGCGCTTCGACTCGCGTTTTCGTCCGATACGGGATGGTTCGAGCGTATCCATTGTTTCAGTCCACCATCTCACGTCCCGTGAGACGCAGGAAAACATCTTCGAGATTGGCCGGACGATGCAGATAGCGCACGTCCGCGCGGCCTTTCACGCGCGCATGCACGGGCTGCGGATCGTCGACATAGCAAAAGAGCGTTTCGCCGCTCACTTCCATGCGCTCGACGAACGGTTCGAGCTCCGCCGCGAGCGCCTGCGGATCGGGCCCATAGATCTCGATCACATCCGAGCCGATCACCGATTCGATGAGATCGCGCGGCCGTCCCTCGGCAATCTTGCGGCCTTCCTCGATCACACAAAGGCGATCACAAAGACGTTCGGCTTCTTCCATGAAATGCGTCGTCAGAAGGATGGTCTTGCCGCGCGCGAGCAGCGAGCGCAGGCGCTCCCAGATCATATGCCGCGCTTGCGGATCGAGTCCGGTGGTGGGTTCGTCCATCACGAGAACATCGGGATCGTTGACGAGCGCGCGCGCGAGCGTGAGACGCCGCTTCATGCCGCCCGACAGTTCGCCGACGCGCGCATCGGCCTTGCTCTCGAGGCGCGCAAACTCCAGCAGCGAAGGCACGAGGGCATCCATGCGCGCGCCGGTGAGACCGAAGTAGCGGCCGAACACAGTCAGGTTTTCGCGCACCGTGAAATCGGGATCGAGATTGTCGAATTGCGGCACGACGCCCACGCGTTCGCGCGCGAAACGGGCGCGTGCGGGCACCGGCTCGCCGACAAGACGGATCGCACCGCTATCGGGCGAGGTGATGCCGAGCAGCATCTTGAGCGTCGTCGTCTTGCCCGCGCCGTTCGGGCCGAGCAGTCCGAAGCATTCGCCGGGCCGCACATCGAACGACAGACCATCGACCACGGTGCGCTCACCGTAGTGCTTCCTTACTTCGCTGAACTCGATGGCGGGCGCGCCGCTTTCATCGGACTCGCGTGATGTTTGATCAGTCATGCATTCGTGCCGCAGGAAAATCGCGTAGGGGAAATCCAGCGGGCTAGTGTAATCCATTGCACCAAGGCGATGCCTGGCGTGCAACCGCGTGCGGCGAGCGCGTGTCAAACCTGTGCGACGGGCGCTGAACCGGTTCCGGCCGAAAGTGCCAGAGGCTTGTCCGTCGGCGTGTTCGGAGTTCTGGCACGGTGCGAGCTAGCATGTTCGCGTCGGTAAGCGTTTTCCAGCGTTGTCACCCAAGGGGCGACGCACGATGATGAAGCAACGCCGCGGGTAAATCGCGCTTCGGGTCGCGTCGGGCGGGCGCGAAGGGCAAGTTGGCCAGGGAGGTCATGATGGAAAGCTACCGAAAAATCCTGCTCTGCTATGACGGCTCCAGAGAAGGTCGCAAGGCATTGCGGCAAGGCGCGAATCTCGCGCTGGATCTGAATGCCGAGACGCACGTCCTCGCGGTGGTGGATATGCGCTCGAGCATCGCGCAGAGCGCCGGACTGCTAACCGATATGGCCTGCGGACGCTTCGAAGAGGCCGCGCGCGACATTCTGCAGGAAGGCGTCGAGTGGCTCCGCGAACGCGGTCTTCAGGCGCAGGGACATTTCGCGTTCGGGCATCCGATCGACGAGATCGCCGCGCTTGCCGAAAGCCTTCAGGTCGATCTCGTGGTGGTCGGGCATCGTTGCCGCAATGGTCTCGCGCGCTGGTGGATGGGCGCGGGCAACACGCCCTTGCTCGACCGCGTGAAGTGCAGCATTCTCGTGGCCGTGTGTCAGGCGGGTGAATCGGCGGAAGCGGAAGACGAAGCGGCTTACGCGGCCAAGCCCGTCAAGGCCGAAGCCGGCGCCTGATCGTCAGCCATTGAGATCGACCGCGACGAGCTTCCATGACACGAGGCCGTAGCGGTGAAAGATCGCCGAGTAACGCGCATCTCCGGCGCCGTGCTGATAGGTGACGACGAACGTGTTCAGGCTTCGATAACCGGCGGTGGTCTGTGGCGGTTCCCTGGGCGCCTGCTGCGCGGCCGTGACGCCCGAGGCCGGCGCGTTCGACGGCGTTGCCGATGCACCGTTTCCGGCTTGCGGCGGTTGCTCGCCCGGATCGCCGCGCGGCGGAATGCCGTTCAGAATCGCCGCGACGCCGTCCGGTGTCGCATATGAATCGACGAGAGGACCGACGAGCGCCGCACCGATCATCGCCCCGATGATTGCGAGCGGATTGCCGCTCTTTTGAATATCGACGCGGCGCGTGAGCAGTGCGCCGACCTGTTCCTTGAGGCTCGCCCGCAGCGCGGGAAAATCGACGTACTGGTTGACGGTCTGCGCGTCGCGGGCATCGGCTGCGCGCTTCACGCGATTCAGCGCGATATAAGGTGACGCGTAAATAAAAGCGAGCGCCGCGACGAGAATCAGGACAACGAACGCGGTAGCGACAGAGCGGGTAGTGCGGGACATGCGACGACGAAGCCTCTTTGCAAAACGTGAATCCGGGATTGACCACGCCGGCGCGCGATAAATCCCGTGAATTCACGTTCCGCCCCGATTCAGGCGAGGATGCCGCCGGCGAGCCCCGCGTCTTCCTCCGCGATGCAACGGTCGATCATGCGCGACACTTCGTCGATCTTGCCCACCAGAATCACGCGCGATTGCCCGCGATAGACGCGCACCGGCGCGCGCTGTTCCGGCTCCGCGTGCACCGTGCTGCTCAGCGACACGCGCGCGAAAGCCGGCTGCCGGGAGGGCAGCGCGGGCATGTCGTCGAAGAGGTCGGGGGCGGTTTCGGCGTGCGGCGTGCCGCATGCGATCAGCGTGCGCAGATGGCGCAGGCGGCCAAACTGACGGAAGGGCAGCAGACGGGCAAAACGTTCCATGATGACTCTCCAGACGATAGGACGCACCGCGGCGCACCGCGCACGGCGGCCGTCATGCTTGTTGTGTTTGAGCCGCCTCGACTGAGCGTTAAAGCGGTTGGTGAGGCTATCTTGCGATGTCAATGGGACATTTCTTGTCCCATTCTTATCTCTTTCTGAACATGAGCGAACTATTTGCCCGCGCTTTTCGCTCCCCGCCCTTGCCGGGCGGAGACTTCAGAACTCGCCAGAACGAATCAGGCCAACCGCGATGCCTTCCAGCGCGAAATCGCCGCTGCCGGAGCGCACGAAAATGTTCTCGTAGTCCGGATTCTCGGCGATCAGCTCGACCCCGTCCGGACGACGCTTCCAGCGTTTGACCGTGACGTCGTCGCCCAGACGCGCGACGACGATCTGTCCGTCCTTCGCCTCGGTGCGCTTCTGCACGGCGAGCAGATCGCCGTCGAGAATGCCGGCGTCGCGCATCGACAGGCCGCGCACTTTCAGCAGATAGTCCGGCTTGCTGGAGAAGAGCGCGGGATCGCATGCGTAATGCTGCGAGATGTGTTCCTGCGCGAGGATCGGGCTACCTGCCGCGACGCGTCCGACGAGCGGCAGCGACAGTTGCATGATGCTCTGATGCGGCAGCGTGAACTGATGCGGCAGTTCCTCCGAGCGATCGATGCGCGAGGCGTCGCCGAGCAGCCGGATGCCGCGCGACGAGCCCGCCGCCAGTTCGATCACGCCCTTGCGCGCCAGCGCCCGCAAGTGCTCCTCGGCCGAATTCGCCGAGCTGAAACCGAGTTCCGCCGCGATCTCGGCGCGCGTCGGCGGAAAGCCCGTGCGGTCGATCGCGCGCTGGATCAGTTCGAAGACCTGCTGCTGCCGCGCGGTAAGTTTTGATGTCTTTGTCACAGGCTCTGGCCCCTGGGTGCACTGTATGGATGGACAGTTGACTGTATTTTTATACAGTATTTCGCGCTTTTCAAGCTTTACTTTAAGTTCGTCCGCCCGCCGCAGCCGAGGACGCGTTTCGCCGCCGCCGTCGCTTCTTCCACCCAGGAATATGCTTCTTAGCAGTTTTACGTATAAAAAAGTGAATAACGATTATTTCTAATCATATAGACGCCTCGATAGACTGATTCCGTCAATTCGATAAGACGGAGAACGGGGAATGCAAAGCATCAAACTGGGATTGGGCAAGGGCGCGCGGCGCGTGCTCGCGGCGGCAGCGCTGACGGCGGCGGGCGTCGGGCTGGCTGCGTCGGCGTTTGCGCAGACGTCGTTTCTGAACGTCTCCTACGACCCGACCCGCGAGCTGTATCAGGACTTCAATCAGGCGTTCGCGAAGAAGTGGAAGGCCGACACGGGCGAAACGGTCACTTTCAAGCAGTCGCACGGCGGCTCGGGCGGACAGGCGCGCGCGGTGCTCGACGGTCTGCAGGCCGATGTCGTCACGCTCGCGCTCGCCTACGACATCGATGCGCTCGCGTCCAAGGGACTCGTCAACGCGGACTGGCAGAAGCGTCTGCCGGACAACGCGTCGCCGTACACCTCGACGATCGTGTTCCTCGTGCGCAAGGGCAATCCGAAGCACATCAAGGACTGGGACGATCTGGCCAAGCCCGGCGTGTCGATCGTCACGCCGAATCCGAAGACTTCGGGCGGCGCGCGCTGGAACTATCTCGCGGCGTGGGCGTATGCGCAGCACAAGCCGGGCGGCAACGACCAGACCGCCAAGGACTTCGTGACGAAGCTCTACAAGAACGCCGGCGTGCTCGATTCCGGCGCGCGCGGCGCCACGACGAGCTTCGTGCAGCGCGGCCAGGGCGACGTGCTGATCGCGTGGGAGAACGAGGCGTTCCTCTCGGTGAAGGAATTCGGCACGGACAAGTTCGAGATCGTGGTGCCGTCGGTGAGCATTCTCGCGGAGCCGCCGGTCGCGGTGGTCGACAAGGTCGTCGACAAGCACGGTACGCGCAAGCTCGCCGACGCCTATCTCAAGTATCTATATAGCGACGAAGGACAGCAGATCGCCGCGCGCAATTTTTATCGGCCGCGTTCGGACAAGGTGCCCGCTGAACTCACGAAGCAGTTTCCGAAGCTGAAGCTCTACACCATCGACGACACGTTCGGCGGCTGGACGAAGGCGCAGAAGACGCATTTCGCGGACGGCGGCGTGTTCGATTCGATCTATCAGCCGCAGTAAGCGAAAGAGCGGGCGACGCGGCGCGTCAATGACGCCGCGCGCCCGAAGCAGCGACGCGCCCTACCCCGGCGCAAGAAAAGGATCAATCAAGGATGACGACCCTCACATTCAAGAAGCCGAGCGCGCTTCCCGGGTTCGGCCTGACGCTCGGCATCACGGTGGCGTACTTAAGCCTCGTGGTGCTGATTCCGCTTGCCGCCACCTTCGCGAAGACCGCGACGCTCGACTGGGCGCAGTTCGTGCGCGCGGTCACGTCGCCGCGCGTGCTCGCGTCCTATCGGCTCACGTTCAGTGCCGCGCTCGGCGGCGCGCTCATCAACGCGGTGTTCGGCTTTCTCGTCGCGTGGGTGCTCGTGCGCTACACGTTTCCGTTCAAGCGCATCGTCGATGCGATCGTCGATTTGCCGTTCGCGCTGCCGACCTCCGTCGCGGGCATCTCGCTCGCCGCGGTCTATGCGGGCAACGGCTGGATCGGGCAATATCTCGCGCCGCTCGGCATCAAGGTCGCGTTCACGCCGCTCGGCGTGCTCGTCGCGCTGACGTTCATCGGCTTGCCGTTCGTCGTGCGCACGGTGCAGCCGGTGCTCGAAGAGTTCGAGCGCGAGCAGGAAGAGGCCGCCGCGTGCCTCGGCGCGACGCGCTGGCTGACGTTTCGCCGCGTCGTGCTGCCTTCGGTGTTTCCCGCGCTCCTGACCGGTTTCGCGCTCGCGTTCGCGCGTGCGCTCGGCGAGTACGGCTCGGTGATTTTCATCGCGGGCAATGTGCCGATGAAATCCGAGATCACGTCGCTGCTCATCATCACAAAGCTCGAACAGTACGACTACGCCGGCGCGACCGCGCTTGCCGTCGTGATGCTGTGCGTGTCGTTCCTGATGCTGCTCTTCATCAACACGCTGCAATGGTTTCTCCAGCGGCGCACGAGCAAGACGGGCGCGGCGCCTGCCGTCGCGGCCGGGCCTTCGCTGCATGTCGGACATCCGGGCGGAGGTCAGGTATGAGCACGCCCGATAGCAAGGCGCTTCCGGTGCACGCCGCCGCACGCGTGCGCGCAAGCGGCCTCAATCCCGTCACCGAACCGCGCGCCGTGCGCTGGCTGCTGACGGGCATCGCGCTCGTGTTTCTTGCGCTCTTTCTCGTCGTGCCGCTCGTCGCGGTGTTCGTGCAGGCGTTCGCGAAGGGCATCGACTATTACTTCGAGTCGCTGAAGGATCCCGATGCGTGGTCCGCGATCAAGCTCACGCTGATCACCGCGGCGATCGCCGTGCCGCTGAACGTCGTGTTCGGGCTGGCCGCTTCGTGGGCGATCGCCAAGTTCGATTTTCGCGGCAAGGCGCTCCTGACCACGCTCATCGATTTGCCGTTTTCGGTTTCGCCCGTGATCTCCGGTCTCATCTACGTGCTGATTTTCGGCGCGCAAGGCTGGTTCGGTCCGTGGCTCGCCGCGCATGACGTGCAGATCATCTTCGCCGTGCCGGGCATCGTGCTCGCGACGATCTTCGTGACGTTCCCGTTCGTCGCGCGCGAGCTGATTCCGCTGATGCAGGCGCAGGGCAACGACGAAGAGGAAGCGGCGCACGTGCTCGGCGCATCGGGCTGGCAGATCTTCAGGCGCGTGACGCTGCCCAACGTGAAGTGGGGCCTGCTCTACGGCGTGATTCTCTGCAACGCGCGCGCGATGGGCGAGTTCGGCGCGGTATCGGTGGTGTCGGGCCATATCCGCGGCCAGACCGACACGATGCCGCTGCACGTCGAAATTCTCTACAACGAATACAACTTCTCGGCCGCGTTCGCGGTGGCGTCGCTGCTTGCGCTGCTCGCGCTCGTGACGCTCGCGCTCAAGCTCCTCGCGGAGCGGCGCATGTCGCAAGCCATCAGCGAAACCCGGACACCCGCACAGAATTGAAGAGGCCGACAACATCATGAGCATCAACGTTCGCAATCTGCAAAAACGCTTCGGCGATTTCACCGCGCTCGACAACGTCACGCTCGATTTTCCTGCGGGCGAACTCGTCGCGCTGCTCGGGCCTTCGGGCTGCGGCAAGACCACGCTCCTGCGGGTCATCGCGGGCCTCGAATTCGCCGATGCGGGCCAGGTCGTGCTGCATGGCGAAGACGTCGCGGCAGTCGGCGCGCGCGAGCGGCAGGTCGGCTTCGTGTTCCAGCACTACGCGCTCTTCAGGCACATGACGGTGTTCGAGAACGTCGCGTTCGGCCTGCGTGTGAAGCCGCGCCGCGAGCGTCCGAGCGAAGCCGTGATCCGCGAGAAGGTGCATGAACTGCTGAAACTCGTGCAGCTCGACTGGCTCGCCGAGCGTTTTCCGTCCGAACTGTCGGGCGGACAGCGGCAGCGCATCGCGCTGGCTCGCGCGCTCGCCGTCGAGCCGAAAGTGCTCCTGCTCGACGAGCCGTTCGGCGCGCTCGATGCCAAGGTGCGCAAGGAACTGCGCAGCTGGCTGCGCCGCCTGCACGACGATCTGCATATCTCGACGCTCTTCGTCACGCATGACCAGGAAGAGGCGCTCGAAGTGGCGGACCGCATTGTCGTGATGAATCATGGGCGGGTGGAGCAGGTGGGCAGTCCGCAAGACGTGTACGATCATCCGCAGACGTCGTTCGTGTACGAGTTTCTCGGCGCGGCGAACCGGCTGCAGGGCAATGTCGATGCCGGCGGCTTTGTCGTCGATGGCGCCGCGAGCCCGATCGCCGCGGAGGCGCATTTCAGGGGCCGGGCGCTCGCGTATGTGCGTCCGCACGATCTCGCGCTGTATCCCGCCGACGGCACGCATCGCGACGGCATCGTGGTCGGCGTGCGGCGCGTCGTGACGCTCGGCGGCTCGGTGCGTGTCGAGCTCGAAGGCAGCGCAGGCGGCGTGATCGAGGCGGAACTGGATCGCGAGGCATGGCGCGCGCTCAAGCTCGATGTCGGCGACGGCGTGACGGCCGTGCCGCGCGCGCTGCGCGTCTTTCCGGCGCCGTCGCCGGCGCAATGAGATAACAACATAAAAGGATCGCGGAGAGGTTTCACATGAATTTCCAGCAATTGCGCTTCGTGCGCGAGGCCGTGCGTCAGAACATGAATCTGACGGAGGTCGCCAACGTGCTCTACACGTCGCAGTCGGGCGTGTCGAAACAGATCAAGGATCTGGAGGACGAGCTCGGCGTCGATATCTTCATTCGCCGCGGCAAACGTCTCACGGGTCTCACCGAGCCGGGCAAGGAGGTGCATCAGCTGATCGAGCGCATGCTGCTCGACGCGGAGAACCTGCGGCGCGTGGCGCGCCAGTTCGCGGATCAGGACAACGGCCATCTCGTCGTCGCGACGACTCACACGCAGGCGCGTTACGCGTTGCCGAAGGTCATCCGCCAGTTCACCGAGGTGTTCCCGAAGGTGCATCTCGCGCTGCGCCAGGGCAGTCCGCAACAGATCGCGCAGATGATCATCAATGGCGAGGCGGATATCGGCATCTCGACCGAAGCGCTCGACCGTTATCCGGATATCGTCACGTTTCCGTGCTATTCGTGGCATCACACGGTCGTCGTGCCGAAGGGTCATCCGCTCGTCGGCCGCGAGAACATCACGCTCGAGCAGATCGCCGAATATCCGATCGTCACTTACGACCAGGACTTCACCGGCCGCTCGCACGTCGACCAGGCGTTCGCGAGCGCGGGCGCGATTCCCGATATCGTGCTCACCGCGATCGATGCCGACGTCATCAAGACGTATGTCGAGCTCGGCATGGGCATCGGCATCGTCGCGGCGATGGCCTACGACGCGAAGCGAGACACCGAGCTCGTCGCGCTCGATACGCAGCATCTGTTCGAGGCCAGCACGACGCGTGTCGGCTTGAGAAAGGGCGCGTTTTTGCGGGCGTATGCGTATCGATTGATCGAGATGTTCGCGCCGCAGCTCGAAGAAGCGCAGATCGCGGCCCAGCTTCGCGAAACGGCGTGATCCGCATGCCGGCTGATTTACAATCGCCGGCATGAATACTTCCTCTCTCCCTCGCATCGCCGTGCTGGCGACGGGCGGCACCATCGCCGGGTCCGCCGGTGACGCATCGAAGACGGCGGGCTACAAGGCGGGCGTCGTCGGCGTCGACAAATTGCTCGATGCCGTGCCGGCGCTCGGTTCAGTGGCGCGCATTCACGCCGAGCAGATCGCGAGCATCGACAGCAAGGACATGAGCGCCGCGCTGTGGGCCACACTCTCATCGCGCATCGACGAACTGCTCGCGCAGGACGATATCGATGGCGTGGTCGTCACGCATGGCACCGATACGCTCGAAGAAACCGCGTATCTGCTGCATCTCACGGTGAAGAGCGCGAAGCCTGTCGTGCTGACGGCGGCGATGCGCCCATCGACTGCGCTGTCCGCCGATGGCCCGCTCAATCTGCTGAACGCGGTGACGGTCGCGGCGTCGAGGGATGCGGCGGGCAAGGGCGTGCTCGTCGCGGTCAATAACCAGATTCACAGCGCGCGCGATGTCACCAAGACGAGCACTTACGCCGTCGATGCGTTTCGCTCGCCCGAGACCGGCGTGCTCGGTTTTGTGCAGGACGGGCGCGTCGAGTTTCAGCGTATGGTCGTGCGGCCGCATACCGTCGCGAGCGAGTTCTCCGTGACCGGTCAATGGCCGATGGTCGAGATCGTCGCGAGTTACGCGGATGCATCGCGGGTGATGGTCGATGCGCTTGTTGCGGCGGGAGTGCGGGGGATTGTTGTTGCGGGGACGGGCAATGGCTCGATGCATGCGACGCTTACGCAGGCGCTCGCCGATGCCGTTTCGCACGGCGTCGCGGTTGTGCGCGCGTCGCGCGTGGGGGCGGGGCATGTGATGCGCAACGGCGCCGCGAATGATGACGCCATCGGGAGCGTCAGTGCGGGGACGCTTAACCCTTATAAGGCGCGGGTTTTGTTGATGCTTGCTCTTGCTTCGGGAGTTGATGACTTGCAGCGCGTTTTTGATGTTTATTAGGGGTTTTTTTTTGTTTGCTTGGACTTCCATGAATGGCCTGATTTCTTGTCGGTCTATTAGCACCGCCCCTCCCCGGGGCGGGGGTCACTTTCTTTGCTGCTGCAAAGAAAGTAACCAAAGAAAGCAGCTCGTTTAAGCCCGCGGTCACACGCACGTTGGCCATGCTTGCCAGCCGCCCATGGCACTCGCCTAAGTGTCGCCCTCGAAGGCCCAATCGGGCTTGGCTCGCGCACGGTCTGCCGCCCGAGAGGTTTCAGCGCGCTGGTTCAGCACCAAAGAGCTTCGGCACAGCGCTACGCGCTGCCGTTGGGTATGCGAGGGAAACCGTCGAAGAAGAAGCGCACGCAAACCCGATTGACCCATCGGCCGCGAAGCGGGCTGGAGCTATTTGGTGCTGAACCAGTTTGTGGTGTGGTGCGATGTGACGGACCGTGCGCGAGCCAAGCCCGGTAAGTCCTTCGAGGGCGACACTTAGGCGAGTGCCATCGACGGCTGGCAAGCATGGCCAACGTGCGTGTGACCTCGGGCGGTGAGAAGCTGTTTCTTTGGTTACTTTCTTTGCAGCAGCAAAGAAAGTGACTGCCGCCCCGCACAGGGGCAGTGCTAATAAACCGACACGAAATCAGGCCATCCACAGAAAACCAAAAAAAGCAATCCGACGCGGACACCCGACGATAAACCGTCTGACCGACCAAGGCTTACCCGGCGCATCACCGGGTGCCGCTTCTCGGACCCCACTTTGTCGCCCTCAGCCCAGAGCGACATTTGTCCCGCGTGCCCATACGCGGGACGCCCCACGGTTCAGGTGCCGCTTACGCAGCCTTGGCTTGCGCCGGCTCGTCAGCCACCTGGAAGTTCGACATGATTTCGAGCGCACGCACGAGCGCCGAGTGATCCCACGCCTTGCCGCCGTTCGCGGCGCACACGCTGAACAGTTGCTGCGCGCTGGCCGTGTGGGGCAGGGCGAGGCCCATCTTGCGCGCGCCGTCGAGCGCGAGGTTCAAATCCTTCTGATGCAGCTCGATCCGGAAGCCCGGATTGAACGTGCGCTTCGTCATGCGCTCGCCATGCACTTCGAGAATGCGCGACGACGCGAAGCCGCCCATCAACGCACGACGCACGCGCTCCGGATCGGCGCCCGAACGAGCCGCGAACAGCAGCGCTTCCGCGACCGCCTCGATGTTCAGCGCGACGATGATCTGGTTCGCGACCTTGCAGGTCTGACCCGCGCCGTTGTCGCCGATGAGCGAGATGTTCTTGCCCATCAGTTCGAACAGCGGCTTCGCAATCTCGAACGACTTCTCGGGGCCGCCGACCATGATCGTGAGCGTCGCTTCGCGCGCGCCGACTTCGCCGCCGGAAACCGGCGCGTCGAGATAGTCGCAGCCGAGCGCGTTGATCTTCTTCGCGAACTCCTGCGTTTCCAGCGGAGCGATCGAGCTCATGTCGATCACGAGCTTGCCCTTCGTGAGACCCTTCGCGACGCCGTCATCGGCGAACAGCACATTGGCGACATCGGGCGTGTCGGGCACCATCGTGATGACGACCTCGCTTTCCTGCGCGACCGCCGAGGAATCCGCGACGACCTGCGTTTGCGCGCGGATATCGTCCGGCACCGGAAACTTGCCGTTCACGACGAGCTTGTGGCCGCCCTTGATGAGATTGCGCGCCATGTGCGCGCCCATGATGCCGAGGCCGATGAAACCGATCGTTGCCATACTTCGAGCTCCTCCTGTGTGTCTGGTTTAAGCGGTTGCGCCTTGCTTCACGCCGCCGATCGATTGAAGCCAGCCGAGGCCCGCTTCGGTGCCGTCGAGCGGCTTGTACTCGCAGCCGATCCAGCCTTGATAGCCGATCTCGTCGAGCAGACCGAACAGATACGCGTAGTTGATTTCGCCCGTGCCCGGCTCGTTGCGGCCAGGGTTGTCGGCGAGCTGGATATGCGCGATCTGCGGCAGGTTCTTCCGGATCGTCGCGGCGAGTTCGCCTTCCATGCGCTGCATGTGATAGATGTCGTACTGCAGGAACAGATTGTCCGAGCCGACCGCGCGGATCACATCCAGTCCTTCTTTCGAGCGGTTCAGCGCGAAGCCCGGAATGTCGTACGAATTGCACGGCTCGACCAGCAGCCTGATGCCTTCCTTCTTCAGCGCTTCCGCGGCAAAACGCAGATTCTCGATGATCGTCGTGCGCGCCTGTTCCGCCGATACGCCCGCCGTCGGAATGCCGACGAGGCAGTTCAGTTGCGGCACGTTCAGCGCCTTCGCATATTCGATCGCGCGCGGCACGCCTTCGCGGAACTCCGCGACGCGATCCGGCAGGCAGGCGATGCCGCGCTCGCCCGCTTCCCAGTTGCCCGCGGGCAGGTTGTGCAGCACGATCCGCAGGTCGTTGTCCTTCAGGCGCTTCTGGATATCGCTGATCGAGAACGCGTAAGGGAACAGGAACTCGACCGCCTTGAAACCCGCGTTCGCGGCCGCGGCAAAGCGGTCGAGGAACGGGACTTCGTTGAACAGCATGGTCAAATTCGCGGCAAATTTCGGCATTGTTCTTTCCTGATGGTCGGTCAGTGAATGTTCGCCGCGCATTCGCTCGATCGAACGCGCGGCGGCGAAGCTTCAGTCGAGCGGCGTGACGGCGGTCGGCGCATCGGCCTTGGTTTCGGCGAGCTCTTCGAACTCGTTGATCGCGTCGATCTCGGTGCCCATCGCGATGTTGGTCACGCGCTCGAGAATCATCTCGACCACGACCGGCACCTGATGTTCGGCGGCCAGCGCCTGCGCACGCTTCAGCGCGGGTGCAATGTCTTCCGGCTTGTGCACGCGCAGCGCCTTGCAGCCGAGGCCTTCGGCGACAGCGACGTGGTCCACGCCATAGCCTTCGAGTTCAGGCGCGTTGATGTTGTCGAACGCGAGCTGCACGCAGTAGTCCATGTCGAAGCCGCGTTGCGCCTGACGGATCAGACCGAGATACGAGTTGTTCACGACCACATGCACGTAGGGCAGCTTGAATTGCGCGCCCACCGCGAGCTCTTCGATCATGAACTGGAAGTCGTAGTCGCCCGAAAGCGCGACGATCTTGCGTTGCGGGTCAGCCGCACGCACGCCGAGCGCGGCGGGAATCGTCCAGCCGAGCGGGCCGGCCTGGCCGCAGTTGATCCAGTTGCGCGCCTTGAACACGTGCAGGAACTGCGCGCCCGCGATCTGCGACAGACCGATCGTCGTGACGAAGCAGGTGTCGCGGTCGAACGCGAGGTTCATCTCTTCGTAGACGCGCTGCGGCTTCATCGGCACGTTGTCGAAGTGCGTCTTGCGCAGCATCGTGCGCTTGCGCTGCTGGCAGTCCGCGACCCACGCGCCGCGATCCTTCAGCTTGCCGGCGGCCTTCCATTCCTTCGCCACTTCCACGAACAGTTCGAGCGCGGCCTTCGCATCCGACACGATGCCGAGGTCCGGTCCGAACACGCGGCCGATCTGCGTCGGCTCGATATCCACGTGCACGAACTTACGGCCCTTGGTGTACACCTCGACGCTGCCGGTATGGCGATTCGCCCAGCGGTTGCCGATGCCGAGCACGAAGTCCGAGGCGAGCATCGTCGCGTTGCCGTAGCGGTGCGACGTTTGCAAGCCGACCATGCCCGCCATCAGCGGATGATCGTCGGGGATCGCGCCCCAGGACATGAGCGTCGGAATCACGGGCACGCCGAGCGTTTCCGCGAACTGCACGAGCAGATCTTCCGCCGCCGCGTTCAGCACGCCGCCGCCCGAGACGATCAACGGCTTTTCGGCGTCGTTGAGCATCGTCAGCGCCTTTTCGATCTGCGCGCGCGTCGCTTTCGGCTTGTAGACCGGCAGCGGCTCGTACGTGTCGATGTCGAATTCGATTTCGGCGAGTTGCACGTCGATCGGCAAGTCGACCAGCACCGGACCCGGACGGCCCGAGCGCATCAGATGGAATGCCTGCTGGAACACGCGCGGCACGAGCGCCGGCTCGCGCACGGTGACGGCCCACTTCGTGACCGGCTTGGCGATCGATTCGATATCGACGGCCTGGAAGTCTTCCTTGTACAAACGCGCGCGCGGCGCCTGGCCGGTGATCGCGAGAATGGGGATCGAATCCGCCTGGGCCGAGTAGAGGCCGGTGATCATGTCCGTGCCCGCCGGGCCCGACGTGCCGATGCAAACGCCGATGTTGCCGGGCGCGGCGCGGGTATAACCTTCGGCCATGTGCGATGCGCCCTCGACGTGGCGCGCGAGCACGTGGCTGATGCCGCCCGACTTCTTCATCGCCGAGTAGAACGGGTTGATCGCTGCGCCCGGCACGCCGAACGCGGTATCGATTCCTTCTTTTTCCAGCACGAGGACGGCTGCGTCGACGGCTCTCATCTTGGGCATGGTTGTCTCCTTCCTGGGGGTCTCTATCCGAAATGGCTGTCTGCATTCAAGCAGGGTTCCGTTGCACTTTAAGTCTGTGAAAAAGGTTTGATAAGATCAGCCGCAGTCGCTTTTTCCCAAACAAAAAGTATCGAATGCCCGTTCCGCGCGGTCGGGCGGCTGGAGACGAGAGATGGACCGCTTCAAGCAGATAGAAACTTTCGTGCGCGTGGCCGAAGCCGGCAGCCTGGCGGCGGCGGCGCTGGAGGAGGGCGTTTCGCCGGTGATTCTCGGCAGGCGAATCGACGCGCTCGAGAAGCGCCTCGGCGTGAAGCTGATGTACCGTTCGACGAGGCGGCTCGTCGTGAGTGAAGAGGGCGCGGCGTTTCTGGACCGCTGCAAGAATCTGCTGCTGGAATGGGATCAGGCGGAAAACGAGCTCGCGGCGGGACGGCGCGCGGTCGGCGGGCATCTGATCGTGTCGGCGCCGGCGGCGTTCGGGCGCATGCATGTCGCGCCGCACGCGCCCGCATTCGTCGCCGACAAACCCGAACTGCAGATGTCGTTCAATCTGACCGACCGCGTCGTCGATCTGGTGCGCGAGGGCTATGACCTGTCGATTCGCATCGGCGGCGCGGTCGATCCGAATTTTGTCGCCGTGAAGCTCGCGGGCAACCGGCGCGTGGTGTGCGGCACGCCCGCCTATTTCAGGAAGCACGGCCGGCCGAAAGCGCTCGAAGACCTGCCGAATCACAACTGCCTCGCGTTCAATCTCCAAGGCGGGCAGAATCGCGGCTGGTATTTCCGGCGTAACGGCAAGGTCGTGACGGTTCGCGTCACCGGGACGCTCGATTGCAACGATGGCGAATTGCTGCATCGCTGGGCGTCGGAGGGACTGGGGCTCGGCTGGCGCTCGACCTGGGAAATCCAGCGGCAACTGGAATCGGGCGAACTCGAAACCGTCCTCGACGAATTCGAATTGCCCGATTACGACATCCTCGCGGTCTATCCGCAACAGCGCTACGTACCGGCGCGTGTGCGCTATTTCATTGATTATCTTAAGGAAATCTATGCGCAACCCGGTTACTGGAGCCGTCGGCTGACGCTTCCGGGCGAGCCGCAGACGGCGCCCGCGCAGGCGTCGTAACTACTTGAAAACGCGTTCGAAATCGTATTTGCGCAGCCGCATGTAAAAAGCTATAATCTTTGGCTTCTCACTTGCCGCACCGGTCCGACGCCCGGGTGGCTTATATCCACAAGGAGTGAATATGCGTCATTACGAAATCGTCTTCATCGTGCATCCCGATCAGAGCGAGCAAGTGCCCGCCATGATCGAGCGCTACAAGGGCACGATCACGTCGCACGGTGGTCAGATCCACCGCATCGAGGACTGGGGCCGTCGCCAACTGGCCTACATGATCGAGAAACTCGCGAAGGCTCACTACGTCTGCATGAACATCGAATGCGACCAGGCCACGCTCGAAGAACTGGAACACGCGTTCAAGTTCAACGACGCCGTTCTGCGTCACCTCATCGTCAAGATGAAGAAGGCCGAAACCGGCCCGTCGCCGATGATGAAGGAAGTGCAGCGCGAAGAAGCCAAGAAGGCGGCTAGCCAGCCGTCGGAAGCGCAGGCTTAAGGACAGTTCAATACTGTCAAGCCACCAGGGAACAGAAGCCATCTCGTGAACCGGCTGCAACTGACAGCAAGCGTTGTGGAACGCGAACCGGTGCGGTACACGCCCGCCGGCATCCCGATCGCAAGCTGCACGTTGCAACACCGCGCGGAAGTCGTCGAAGCGGGCATCGCCCGTCAGATCGAACTGACACTGCAGGCGGTCGCGGCCGGAGAAGCGAGCGGCAGGCTGGAAAGCTGTCCGATGGGCGTCGAAGCACGCTTCACCGGATTTCTGGCCAAAAAGAGCCGTAACGCGCGAACCCTGGTGTTTCACATCACAGAATTGCAGGACATTGGAAAGGACTAATCATGCCCCGCCCGACTGGTAAGAAATTCGACAAGCGTCGTCAGCAACAAAACCCGCTCTTCAAGCGCAAGAAGTTCTGCCGTTTCACGGCAGCCGGTGTCGAGCAGATCGACTACAAGGACACGGAAACGCTGAAGGACTTCATCGGCGAAAACGGCAAGATCACGCCGGCTCGTCTGACTGGCACGAAGGCGCACTACCAGCGCCAGCTCGACACGGCAATCAAGCGCGCGCGTTTCCTCGCGCTCCTGCCGTACACCGACCTGCACAAGGCCTAATCAGACGACGCACTAAGGAAAGCCAAAAATGCAAATCATTCTTTTGGAAAAGGTCGTCAACCTGGGCAACCTCGGCGATATCGTCAAGGTCAAGGACGGCTACGCACGTAACTTCCTGATCCCCGGCAAGAAGGCACGCCGCGCAACGAAGGACGCCATCGCCGAATTCGAAGTTCGCCGCGCCGAGCTCGAAAAGGTCGCCGCTGAAAAGCTGGCGGACGCGCAAAAGCAAGGCGAAAAGCTGAACGGCTTCACGGTTCAGGTTTCGCAAAAGGCTGGCGTGGACGGCCGTCTGTTCGGTTCGGTCACGAACGCGGACATCGCTGAAGCACTGAAGTCGCAAGGCTTCGCCGAAGTGGAAAAGGCGCAAGTGCGTCTGCCGCAAGGCCCGCTGAAGATGGTCGGCGACCATTCGGTTCAAGTGGCGCTGCACACGGACGTGCTGGTCGACGTCACCGTGTCGGTGCTCGGCGAGCACGCGTAAGTTTGACGCGAGACTTCGGTCTCGCGTGCGGTACGAAAAAGCGGAGCCTTTCATGGCTCCGCTTTTTTTCGTCTGAACGTAGCCTAGCGCGCGACATTAATCGATAATTCCACCCCATGAACGCTCCGTCCAAAGACCCGCAACTCGACGCGCTGAAGGTCCCGCCGCATTCGATCGAAGCCGAGCAATCCGTGATTGGCGGCCTGCTGCTGGACAACGCCGCATGGGACCGCATCGCCGATGTCATGCACCAGAGCGATTTCTATCGCTACGACCATCGGATCATTTACGAGCACGTCGGCAAGCTGATCGCGGCGACGCGCCCGGCTGACGTCATCACCGTCTATGAAGCGCTCACGATGGCCGGCAAGGCCGAGGAAGTGGGCGGCCTCGCGTATCTGAACGCGCTGGCGCAAAACACGCCGAGCGCCGCGAATATCCGCCGCTACGCGGAGATCGTGCGCGACCGCGCCGTGCTGCGCCGGCTCGTGTCTGTCGCGGATGAAATTTCCGCCGATGCCTTCAATCCGCAAGGCAAGGAAGTTCGCCAGATTCTCGACGAAGCCGAAGCGCGCGTGTTCTCGATCGCCGAAGACGGGGCGCGCGGCACGCAGGGCTTTCTGGAAATCGGGCCGCTGCTCACGCAGGTCGTCGAGCGCATCGACACGCTGTATCACACGGCGAATCCGAGCGATGTGACCGGCACGCCGACAGGCTTCGTCGATCTCGACCGCATGACGTCGGGCATGCACGGCGGCGAACTGATCATCGTGGCCGGCCGTCCGTCGATGGGTAAAACCGCGTTCTCGATGAACGTCGGCGAATACGTGGCGGTGGAGTACGGCTTGCCCGTCGCGGTGTTCTCGATGGAAATGCCGGGCACGCAACTGACGATGCGTATGCTGGGTTCGGTCGGCCGGCTCGATCAGCATCGCATGCGCACGGGCCGTCTCACGGACGAGGATTGGCCGAAGCTCACGCACGCGGTGCAGAAAATGAGCGAGGCGCAGCTTTTCATCGATGAAACCGGCGGCCTCAACCCGATGGAACTGCGCTCGCGCGCGCGGCGTCTGTCGCGGCAATGCGGCAAGCTCGGCCTGATCATCGTCGACTATCTGCAATTGATGTCGGGCTCGGGCGGCGGCGAAAACCGCGCGACCGAAATCTCCGAAATCTCGCGTTCGCTCAAGAGTCTCGCGAAGGAACTCGACGTGCCAGTGATTGCGCTGTCGCAGTTGAATCGAGGTCTCGAACAACGTCCGAACAAACGCCCGATCATGTCGGACCTGCGCGAATCGGGCGCTATCGAACAGGACGCGGACGTGATCCTCTTCATCTATCGCGACGAAGTCTACAACCCCGACAGCCCGGACAAGGGCACCGCGGAAATCATCATCGGCAAGCAGCGTAACGGTCCTATCGGCCCTGTGCGCCTGACCTTCCACGGCCAGTACACGAAGTTCGACAACTTCGCCGGCGCGCAGAACTTCTACGGCGGCGAATAGGCCTCCGATCGCATTCGCTGTCAATCCCTGACGACATCGGCCACCGCGTGTCATGAACGCGCGGTGCGTCCGCCAATGTGCGCAGGTACAATATGACGGTTTGATGTACGTCTCAAATTGACCCATTTAGCGGGAATTTCATGTTCGGTCGTTTCATGCCCACCGAGGGCAAATTCTTCGAGATCTTCAACGCGCACGCGAAGTGCATGGTCGATGCAAGCCGCGAGCTCGAACTGCTGATCGATAACCTTGACGATGCCGAGGTCCACAAGCAGAACGTCCAGGCGAACGAAAAGCGCGCGGACAAGCTCACGCACGAGACCATCGATCTGCTGCACAAGACGTTCATCACGCCGCTCGACCGCGACGAAATCCACAAGCTCATCACGACGATGGACGACATCCTCGATCTGATGGAGGACGTCGCCACGGCCATTTCGTTGTACGACGTGCGCGCGGTGACGTCGGAGGCGAGCCAGCTCGCGCATATCTGCACCGGCACGGTCACGCGCGTGCAGCAGGCTGTCGAATTGCTGGCCGACATGAAGCGCGCGAGCGAAATCCTGAAGATCTGCGAGGAAATCGACCGGCTGGAGTCGGACGCCGACCGCGTGCTGCGCTCGGCGATGTCGAAGCTCTTCCGCGAGGAAGACGACGTGAAGACGCTCATCAAGCTGAAGGCGATTTACGAACTGCTCGAGACGATCACCGACAAGTGCGAAGACGTCGCGAACATCATCGAAGGCATCGTGCTGGAAAACGCCTGACCACGCCGTCCAAGCCCCCGGCGCGCGGCAGGCCCGCGCGCGGCGGGACACGAGAAAACCGGGACGACTAACCGGCAGCGCATTTCAAGACCGGTCAAAACAACACCAACCGATGCATTCGATTCAACTCGCCATCTGGGCAGTCTCCTTGCTCGTCATAGTCGCACTCGCGTTCGACTTCATGAACGGCTTTCACGACGCCGCCAATTCCATCGCGACGGTCGTTTCGACCGGCGTGCTCAAACCGCAGCAGGCCGTCGCGTTCGCCGCCGCGTTCAACGTCATCGCGTATTTCATCTTTCACCTGAAGGTCGCGGCGACCGTCGGCAAAGGCACGATCGATCCCGAAATCGTCGATCACTACGTCATCTTCGGTGCGCTCGTCGGCGCGATCGGCTGGAATATCGTCACGTGGCATTACGGCATTCCGTCGAGCTCGTCGCATGCGCTGATCGGCGGTCTCGTCGGCGCCGCGCTCGCGAAGTCGGGCTGGGGGTCGCTCAACTGGGACGGGCTGCTGAAGACGGTCGCATTCATTTTCATCTCGCCGCTGCTCGGCTTCGTGCTCGGCTCGTTCTTCATGCTGCTCGTGTCGTGGCTGTATTTCCGCACGCCGCCCTCGAAGGTCGACCGGCGTTTCCGGCGCATGCAGCTCGTGTCGGCGGGCCTGTATTCGCTCGGCCACGGCGGCAACGACGCGCAGAAGACCATCGGCATCATCTGGATGCTGCTGATCGCGACCGGCTACGCTTCGGCCGCCGCCGATGCGCCGCCGATCTGGGTGATCGGCCTGTGCTATCTGTCGATGGGTCTCGGAACGCTCTTCGGCGGCTGGCGCATCGTGCGCACGATGGGCCAGAAAATCACAAAGCTGAAGCCGGTCGGCGGATTCTGCGCGGAGACGGGCGGGGCGATCACGCTCTTCGTCGCGTCGTTCCTCGGCATTCCCGTTTCGACCACGCATACGATCACCGGCGCGATCGTCGGCGTCGGCGCGACGCAGAAGTTCAGCGCGGTGCGCTGGGGCGTCGCGGGTAATATCGTGTGGGCGTGGATTCTGACGATACCGGCATCCGCTGCGCTCGCCGCAGCGGGCTGGTGGGTCGGCCACCGCTTCCTGTAAGCGCGTTTTATCTTGCCTCGGGCCCCGAACCGCTTCGGGGCCCGAGCGCGTCAAATGATCGGCGACGACACACCGTCCATCGGAATGATCGCGCCCGACACGTAACTCGCGCGGCGGCTCGCCAGAAAGAGCGCCACGTCGGCGATTTCCTCAGGTTTTGCATAGCGTCCGAGCGGCACTTTCGCCTGGCTTTCGGCAAGCACCTGATCGCGCGTGACGCCTTGCCGTTTCGCTTCCAGATCGAGTGCTTCCTCGACGCGCTCGGTGAGCGTCGCGCCCGGATTGATCGCGTTGATGCGAATGCCGAGCTTCGCGTAATGATGGGCGAGGCCGACGGTATTGAGCATCAGCGCCGCATTGGCCGCGCCGCCCGCGATATGGATGTCCGTCGCGATCTTCCCGCCCATTCCGACAATATTGACGATCGCGCCGGGTTCCGTGCCCGGTTCGTTGCGCAGGCGCTCGGCCATGCGCTTCAGCACGACCTGCTGCGGATAGACGTAGGAGAAGTACTTGGCGTCCATGGCCGCTTTATAGGCCGCGGCATCGAGCGTGTCGGGATCGTAGCGACGGGCGGCGCCCGCGCTATTGACGAGGATATCGATCGGTCCGAGCGCGGCGCTCGCTTCCTCGACCACATCCTCGGCGCTGTGCGCTTCGTGCAGGTCCGCGCGCGCGAGATGCACGTGATAGCCGGCGCTCGCCAGTTGTTCGCGGGCGCGGGCGAGATTCGCGGCATCGCGTGAGACGATCGCGACTTTCGCTCCTTCGCTCGCGAACGCCTTGGCGCATGCAAATCCGATTCCCTTGCTGCCGCCCGTGATCAGGACGACCTTGCCCGCGAGTCCCAGGTCCATGGTATTGCGCTCCGTCGAAGAATGATCGAAACACGATAGCAGAGACGCGTGGCGCGCGTCAGTTCGTGCCGGTCGCGAAGCTTGCGATGGGATCGTCGGTTTGCGCGGGGCGGGGCGCGGCGAGCGAACCGGTAGAGGCGCGCATCACGCGTACGGGCGCTTCGGCGGGATCGGTTGAGTCGGTGGCCTGAGCGGCGCGCGCCTGTTGACGTGCGGCGCGCGAGGTCGGAGGCGGCGGCTCGAAGGCGTCGGCGGCTGCCTGGATCGGATCGGACGACGCGTTGACGGCGGCGGCCGTCTGCGGCGCGATCGCGCCCGCGGCTTGCGATTGTCGCTGCGCGGCGGTGAGCGTGGAGGGCGGCGGTTCGAACGCGTCTGTGTTTGCCGGAGCGGCTGGCACTTGCCGCGCATAGGCAGGCGTCGGCGCGGGCGTTTGCACGGGCGCGGGCGATGCCAGATAAGTCGGTGCATCGAACGGCGCGGGCGCGGCCTTGGGCGGCGCGACGCGTCGGATACCGTCGAAGCGTTTCGCCCAATACGGGTTCGTCAGATAGTCGAGCCGCACGGTGCCGCCCGTCGACGGCGCGTTCACGAAACGCAGTTTGCCGACGTAAATGCCCACGTGCGAATGCGGCCGTCCGGTCGTGTTGAAGAAGATTAGGTCGCCCGGCGCGATGCCGTCCGGCTCGATCGATTCGCCTCGCGAACTCATGTCGGCGGTCGTGCGCGGCAGATTGACCGACGCCGCGCGGTCGACGACATAACGCACGAGCCCGCTGCAATCGAAGCCCGCGTCCGGCGTATTGCCGCCCCAGCGGTAGGGCACGCCGACGAGCGACATCGCCTGAATGGAGATTTCCTCGCGCCCGACGCTGTGATCGACGAAATTGGGAAAGCCGGGCGGCGGCTGATAGGTGCGGCTGGCGGTCGTGCTGGCGGCGGGCTTGCGTGCCGTCTGCTGCGGCGCGGATCCACACGCGGCGAGCAGTACGGTGACGGAAAGCAGCAACCAGATTCGACACATTGCATTAGGCGAGCAATCTCGCCGGGAGGGCACTGTGCCGATACTAGCCCGCCGAACGGGCGTGCGACAAGATGTCTTCAGGATTTACATGAAGTTTGTGCCGTAAGTGTTGCAGCCGGGGAACGTTCAGACAAAAAGAAGCGGCCCGGCGACTTGCTTCGCCGGGCCGCATGGAAACGCCAATGCGCTGTGCTTACAGGATGTCGGACGCGTAGTCCGCGAGGCGCGAACGTTCGCCGCGCGCGAGCGTCACGTGTCCGCTATGCGTCCAACCCTTGAAGCGATCGACTACGTACGTAAGACCCGAACTGCCCTCGGTCAGGTACGGCGTGTCGATCTGCGCGATGTTGCCGAGGCAGATGATCTTCGTGCCCGGACCTGCGCGCGTGACGAGCGTTTTCATCTGCTTCGGCGTCAGGTTCTGCGCCTCGTCGATGATCACGTACTTGTCGACGAACGTGCGCCCGCGCATGAAGTTCATGCTCTTCACCTTCAGCCGCGAACGGATGAGTTCCTGCGTCGCGGCGCGGCCCCATTCGCCGGCGGCATCGTCGGTCTTTTGCAGGACTTCGAGGTTGTCGTCGAACGCGCCCATCCACGGCTGCATCTTCTCTTCCTCGGTGCCCGGCAGAAAGCCAATATCTTCGCCGACCGGCACCGTCGCACGCGTCACGATGATCTCGTTGTAGCGCTTGTCGTCGAGCACCTGCGCGAGGCCCGCGGCGAGCGCCATCAGCGTCTTGCCGGTGCCCGCCTGGCCGAGCAGCGTGACGAAATCGACTTCCGGGTTCATCAGCAGATTGAGCGCGAAATTCTGCTCGCGGTTGCGCGCGGTGATGCCCCACACGTTGTTCTTGTGATGGCCGTAGTCGCGCAGCGTCTGCAGGAGCGCGGTCTTGCCGTTCAGTTCGCGCACGACCGCGTGGAACGACGGCTCGCCGTTCTGCGGCTCCAGATAGACGAACTCGTTGACAAGCATTGACGGGCACAGCGGCCCGGTCACGCGGTAATACGTCGTGCCGGTCTTGGTGTCCTGCCAGCTCTCCATGCCTTTCGCGTGCTTGGTCCAGAAGTCCTGCGGCAGTGCGCGCACGCCCGAGTAGAGCAGGTCCTTGTCCTCGAGAACCTGGTCGTTGAAATAATCCTCGGCGGGCAGCCCGAGCGCGTGCGCCTTGATGCGCATGTTGATGTCTTTCGACACCAGCACGACCTGCCGATCCGGCCGCTCCTTCTGCAGCGCGCGTACGACGCCGAGAATCTGGTTGTCCGCCTTGCCGACCGGCAGGCCTTCCACCGGCTCGATGTCGGTGAGCGTGGTCTGGAAGTAAAGGCGGCCGAGCGCGTCGCGGTTGCCTTGCGCGGCGAGCGGCAAACCTTCCGCCATCTTGCCGGCGTCGCCCGCGTGCGCGACGAGCGCATCGAGCGTGCGGCTCACCTGACGGGCATTGCGCGCCACTTCCGACATGCCCTTCTTGTGATTGTCGAGTTCTTCCAACGTCATCATCGGCAGATAGACGTCGTGTTCCTCGAAGCGGAAGAGCGAGCTCGGATCGTGCATCAGCACGTTGGTGTCGAGCACGAACAGCTTGCGCAGTTCGGCTTCCGCCGCCGTGCCCTTGCGACGCTTGTTTTGCGTGCGCGTGTCTCTCGCCGAGGTCCGAGCCGAAGTCTCCGTCGCCACAGGCGTCTCGGCGCGCTCGGTGCGAGCTTCGACGGGTTCCGGCGTGGCGCGCGCGGCCGGCGCCGGCTGCAGGAGCGCCGCGGTCTGTTTCGATTTTCGGCCGCGCGTCGGCACGGTGCCCGGCGCGGGCGGCGGCACGACCGCTTCCACGTGCGGTTCGGCCGGAATCTGGGTCAGCACTTCGCTCGCGATCGAGCGCAGCGTGTGCGCGGCGTTCGTGGCGGGACGCTCGGCGGCGACGGTCTCGACCGCGCCGTAGGCGTCGTCATCGCTCGCCGCGGCTTGTTTCTTCGACTGTTTCGAAGGCCGGGCTTTGGCCTTGTATTCTTCAGCCGGAAGGAGGTGGCCGAGCTTGGCCGGGGCGGTAGGCAAAGGCATAGTGTTCCCTCGAAAGGAATCGGGTCGTGTATCGTGCGCCGCCTGTCGCATCCTGCTCGTCCGCCCTCGAAGCGATACGAATCCCGCAGTTTGCGCCCGGTGGCGCGCTTAGTTGTCGAAATCGCCGGTTCGCCTAAGTTTCGATCTGCTCCTTGGAGGTCGCGTGCAACGCGCCGCTTGCGAGCCGGTCAACCGTGGCTTTTGTGCGACGCCAAATAAAAAAGCCGCCGTTCCGACTACCGGAACCAGCGGCTGACTTCTGTCTCAGAGCGCCTTTCCCTTGCCGGCTCCACGTAGCCCGGGTCCATGCCGACCGTACCGACAGGCACACGGCGGCTCGCGCTAAGACAAAGGGAATGGGGAGGACAGGCGCTCATTGCGAACCAATATATCGTGCCTCAAATCGCTTGTACAGCCTCGACAATAGCCTCTACGTGGCCTGGCACCTTGACGCCACGGAACTCGCGGCGAAGCACGCCTTTTGCGTCGATGAGGAAGGTCGAACGCTCGACGCCGCGCACTTCCTTGCCATACATTTTCTTCATTTTGATGACATCGAAGGCCAAGCAGATGGCTTCGTCGCCGTCCGACACCAGCGTGTAGGGCAGTTCCAGCTTGGCCTTGAAATTGTCGTGCGATTTCACGCTGTCACGCGAGATGCCGATCACTTCCGCGCCCGCCGCCCTGAACTGGTCGTAGTGGTCGCGAAACTGCAGGCTTTCGGTCGTGCAGCCCGGCGTGTTGTCCTTCGGATAAAAGAAGAGCACGACCTTTTTGCCGCGCAGGGAGGACAGGGTGAACTCGCCACCCGTCGCGGGCGCGGTGAAGTCGGGAACGGGCTGGTCGACTGCGACTGACACGTAGGTTTCTCCGGTTGTTCTGATTTGTAGGTGAGAAAGAAGACGAAACTCGCGGCGAGTCCCGAAAAGCGGCCACGCGCCGCTTCAGCCCGCCTGAACGATCAGCTCGCCCGCGCGGCCCGGAATCTCGCCCCACGTCACAGGGTACGTGGGCAGCGACGCGCGGTCCAGCGCCGCATGGTAATCGCCCATCGTGGCGAAGGTGTGTCCCTGCGCGCGCCAGCCGGCGAGCAGTTGCTCGAACACCGGCGCGAGCTTCTGGCCTTCGAGTTCGGCGTGCAGGGTGAACACCTGATCGTGCGGATTGTCGGCCGTATGGCGCAGCACATGGGCCGCGACGTTGCTTTCGTCGACGCCGTCGACACCCAGCACTTCGTCGAGCGTCGGGAGCGTCGTGGGCATCTGGATGTGGTTCAGCGTGCGGCCATCCAGCACGGGAATGTACGGCGTGTGACCGCGCCCGTCGGACGCATAGCGCATGCCCCATGCATCGATCTGCTCGAACGCGTAGCCGTTCATCTGCCAGCCGGCCGCGCCGTGCGTGACGGGCGGTCCGCCGAAGATCTCGATGAAACGCGCATGGCTCTGCCGCATCTGCGCGACGGTCCATTCGCGGTCGCGCCCACGCACGTTGTCCTGCCAGTAGACGTGGTCCCACGTATGGATGCCGCATTCGAAGCCGGCTTCGTGAATCGCGCGCATCTCCGACACGGCTTCGCGGCCGATGTCCGGCCCCGGCAAGAGTACGCCGTACATGAGCGTCTTCACGCCATAGTGCTCGACCACTGACGTGCGCGACACCTTCTTCAGGAAGCCGGGCCGGAAGACGCGCCGCAGCGCCCAGCCGGTGTGATCGGGGCCGAGGCTGAAGAGGAACGTCGCGCGGGCGCTGTACTTGTCGAGCAGACGCCCGAGGTTGGGCACGCCTTCGCGCGTGCCGCGCAGCGTATCGACGTCGATCTTGAGAACGATGCGGGCCACGCGCGGTTCCCTCGCTTACGACTGTTCGACGAGCTTGCGGGCTTCGCCCACGTGGCCGCGATACGCTTCGAAGATCTTGCGCAGCGCGTCGTCCATGGAAGCTTGCGGCGCCCAGCCGAGTTCCTGCATCGTGTTGTCGATCTTCGGCACGCGATTCTGCACGTCCTGGTAACCGTTGCCGTAGTACGCGCCCGACGAGGTCTCGACGAGCTGCACCTTCTTCGCGGTGTCCGTGTACTCGGGGAACTCGTTCGCGAGCGCGAGCATCTTGTTCGCCAGCTCGCGCACCGAGAAGTTGTTCGTCGGATTGCCGATGTTATAGATCTTGCCCGACGCCACGCCGTCCTTGTTCTCGATGATCTTCATCAGCGCGCCGATGCCGTCGTCGATGTCGGTGAACGCGCGCTTCTGCGCGCCGCCGTCGACGAGGCTGATGTTCTCGCCGCGCACGATATGGCCGAGGAACTGCGTCACGACGCGCGACGAACCTTCCTTCGGCGTGTAGATCGAGTCGAGGCCCGGGCCGATCCAGTTGAACGGACGGAAGAGGGTGAAGTTCAACCCTTCCATGCCGTAGCCCCAGATCACGCGGTCCATCAACTGCTTCGAGCACGCGTAGATCCAGCGCGGCTTGTTGATGGGACCGTAGGAGAGCATCGAGTTCTCCGGGTCGAACTGCTCGTCGGCGCACATGCCGTAGACCTCGGAGGTCGACGGAAACACGAGATGCTTGCCGTACTTCACGGCCGAACGCACGATCGGCAGATTCGCTTCGAAGTCGAGTTCGAACACGCGCAGCGGCTGCTTCACGTAAGTCGCGGGCGTCGCGATGGCGACGAGCGGCAGGATCACGTCGCACTTCTTCACGTGATACTCGACCCACTCCTTGTTGATCGTGATGTCGCCTTCGAAGAAATGCATCCGCTCGTGATTCGCGAGGTCGCCCAGGCGATCGGTTTGCATGTCCATCCCGAAGACTTCCCAGTCGGTGTTTTCGAGGATGCGCTTGGACAGGTGATGGCCGATGAAGCCATTGACACCCAGGATCAGAACTTTTTTCATGAATGACGAGAGGATTGAATGATGCGGCCGAATTCGGCGGGATCGACGGGGCGCTCTTCGTCCACGGGTTGCGAATCGGCGTCGAGCGTCCGATGGCGCAACTCGTGGATGGCGATGACGCGGCCATCGCCGCAGACGCCGAACAGCGCATTATCCGCCACGCTTAGGCCCGGGGGCAAACCTCGCAACTCACCGAGCCTTTCGGAGGACAGGCCGGGCGCGCCGGTTTCGGGCACGAGCCGCGCCCGCGCGACGATGAAACGGTCCGCGCCGATATCCGTGAACGCGCCCGGATACGGCGGCGCGACCGCGCGGATCAGGTTGTAGACACGCTGCGCGGGCTGCGACCAGTCGATGCGGCCATCTTCCGGCTTGCGGCCGCCGAAATAGCTGCCCGATGCGAGATCGTTCGGCAGATGCGGCGCTTCGCCCGCGAGCAACGCGGGCAGCACGCGCCAGAGCGTCTGCTCGGCAGCGACGACGGTCTTGTCGAACACGAGCGCGGCGGTGTCGTCGGGGAGAATCGGCACCGGCGTCTGCGCGAGGATCGCGCCCGCATCGGGCTTCTCCGCCATTTCGTGCAGCGTCGCGCCGGTCTCGGTCTCGCCGTTGATCACCGCCCAGTTCGTCGGCACGCGGCCGCGATACTTCGGCAGGAGCGAGCCGTGCATGTTGTACGCGCCGCGCCGCGCGAGCGAGAGCAGCGAGACGGGCAGCATGTGGCGGTAGTAGAACGAGAAGATGAAATCCGGCGCGATCTTTTCCAGCGTGTCGTACAGCTCGGGCGATTTGGGATCGGCGGGCGTGATCGTGTCGATGCCGTGCTCCGCCGCAACCTGCGCGACGCTGCCGAACCAGATGTTCTCGCTCGCGCTGTCCTCGTGCGTGACGACGAGCGCGACATCGACGCCGCGCGCGAGCAGCACCTGCAGACAGCGCACGCCGACGTTGTGATAGGCGAAGACGACTGCGCGCGGCTTCATCGGCCGTCTTCCTCGCGCGTGACGACGGCCACGTGCTGCACGGATTCCTGCAGCGGCTTGATCGCGGTGGGCAGGCCGTCGCGCTGTTCGAGGATCGTCTGGACGAGATAGCGGGGCCGCGCGCGCACTTGCTGATAGATACGTCCGATATATTCACCGAGCAGCCCGAGCGCGAAGATGATCACGCCGAGCATGAAGAACGTGATGGCGAAGAGGGTGAACACACCTTGAACTTCCGCGCCGAACATGAAGCGGCGAATCAACAGCAGCAGGAAGAGACCCGCCGAGCCGACCGACAGGATCACGCCGATGAACGACAGCCACTGCAGCGGCACCACCGAGAAGCCGGTGACGAGATCGAAGTTCAGGCGAATGAGACTGTAGAGCGAATACTTCGACTCGCCCGCGAAGCGCTCTTCATGCGCGACATCGACTTCGATGGGGTTCTGCGCGAACGTGTACGCGAGCGCCGGAATGAACGTGTTGATCTCGCCGCAGCGGTTGATCGTATCGATGATATGGCGGCTGTACGCGCGCAGCATGCAGCCCTGGTCGGTCATGCGAATCTTCGTGATGCGTTCGCGCAGGCGGTTCATCGCGCGCGACGCTTTCTTGCGCCACAGGCTGTCCTGCCGCTGCTGACGAATGGTGCCGACGTAGTCGTAGCCCTCGCGCATTTTGTTGACGAGCTTGGCGATTTCCTCTGGCGGATTCTGCAGGTCGGCATCGAGCGTGACGACGATTTCGCCGCGCGACTGTTCGAAGCCCGCGAGAATCGCCATGTGCTGGCCGTAATTGCCGTTGAGCAGAATCACGCGCGTGGTGTCCGGCCGCACGTGAAACTGCTGCGCGAGCAGCGCGGCCGATTTGTCGCGGCTGCCGTCGTTGATGAAGATCACCTCGTACGACGTGCCGAGCGCGTCGAGCGCGGGATACAGGCGCTGGAAGAGGGCCGCGAGGCCGTCTTCCTCGTTGTACACCGGGATGATCACCGAAAGCTCGGGAGACGTCGCCGGAAAATCCAAATGACTCATATTGGGCTGAGTGTCCTTGCTGGTTACCCGTTGTGCGCGAACTGTTCGCAGATTTCGTCGACTGATTTCACGACGTGTTCGACATCGTCCGTGCTCATCAGCGTGAAGAGTGGCAACGTGACCGTCGACGCGCCGTAGCGCTCCGCATGCGGAAACATGCCTTCTTTAAAGCCACGCGCGCGATACAGCGTGAAGAGATGCAGCGCCGGGTAGTGCAGACCCGTGCCGATGCCGCGCTCCTTCATCTCGGCCATGAACTCCGCGCGCGAGAGCCTGAGCTTTTCGAGCGGCAGCGCGATCTGGAACATGTGCCAGTTGCTGTCGGTGAAATTCTTCGTCGGCAGGCCGACGCCGAGCTTGACCGCCGCGCCGCCTTCGAACGCGTCGAAGTACGCGCGCGCGAGTTCGCGGCGCTTTTCGGTGAAGCGCTCGATCTGCCGCAACTGGCCGAGCCCGACGCGCGCCGCCACATCCGTCAGGTTGTACTTGCCGCCGAGCACGTCGCAGTCCATGCCGTCGAAGCCCGTGCGCGTGACGCCTTGCAGGCGATACTTGCGCGCCAGTTCCGCTTCGTCCTCGTTGTTGAGCACGAGCGCGCCGCCTTCGATCGACGTCACGTTCTTGTTCGCGTGGAAGCTGAACGACACGATGTCGCCGATCGCGCCGATGCGCTTGCCCTTCCAGCTCGAACCGAACGCCTGCGCGGCGTCCTCGATGACGCGCAGCTTGTGGGCGCGCGCGATCTCGTAGAGCCTGTCCATGTCGACGGGCAGGCCCGCCAGATAGACCGGCATGATCGCCTTCGTGCGCGGCGTGATCGCGCGCTCCAGCAGGTTCAGGTCGATGTTGCGCGTGAGCGGATCGATATCGACGAACACCGGCGTCGCGCCCACTTCGAGGATCACGTTCGCGGTCGACACCCAGGTCATCGGCGTGGTGATGACTTCGTCGCCCGGACCCACGCCGGCGATGCGCAAGCCGATTTCCATCGTGCACGTGCCCGAATTGAACGCCCGCACCGGACGGCCACCGACGTACGCCGACAGTTCGGCTTCGAACTGCTGGTTCTGCGGTCCCGTCGTGATCCAGCCAGAGCGCAGCACGTCGACCACGCCCTGAATGGTTTCCTCGTCGATCTCGGGCTTCACGAAAGGCAGAAACGGCCGCGTTGTTTGAGTCATTGGACTATGCGTTTAAAAATGAATTGATCTACGACGCTTCGATTCGACGAACTAGCCGCGCGCGAGCACCACCACCCCGATCAGAATGATGCCGATGCCGATGAGCCGCTGCATCGACAGCACTTCGCCGAACAGATACCACGCGGCGAACGCGTTGACGACATAGCCGAGCGAGAGCATCGGATAGGCGATCGATACATCCACGCGCGACAGCCCGACGATCCACACGACGACGCTCAGCACATAACACGCGAGCCCGCCGATGATCGGCCACTGCGTCGCAATCTTTAAGCCGACGGGCAGAATGTTGGCGGGCGTGAAGTCGAAATGGCCCACCGCATTCACGCCGGCTTTGAGCAGCAGCTGGGCGCACGCGTTCAACGATACGCCGATGACGATGCAAATAAAGGAAATCGGGTTCATCGCGCGTTTTTCAAATGCGGAACAAGGATACTCGGTTCAGCGGCAAATGCCGAACGATCGTGCGGCGCAACATCGCCGCTGAAACGGATGACGAGGCTCACGGCTGCGGCTTTTCCACGATCACGCGGCGCTCGTCGCGTGCGATCAGTTGCATCGGCACGTGGCGCGCGCTCAGTTCGTCGTAACGTGACGGCGACATCAGCGCGAGCGCGTAGCGCTGCGAATCCCACAACTTGACCCACTCGTCGATGCTCGGTACCCATTTCTGCGGTTCCGTGCGCACACCGAAGCCCAGTTCGTCGGCCTCAGCGACCATGATCATGGTGTGGCCGAGGTAGAAGGGCATCGTGTGATCGAGCTTCGCGACCCCATAGAACGGCGTGTCGGGCGGCAGCTTCGCCATCGCGGCTTTGACGGCGGGCACGAGCCGCACACCGGAGCTTTGCGTACCGAAGACGTCGTGCCCGGAGCCTGCGATCGTGCCGAGCAGCAGCCACGCCGCGCCCAGTCCCGCCGCGCCCGCGAGCACGCTGCGCCGGTTCAGCCAGATCGCGAACACCGTCACGACGAATGCAACGGCGAGGCCCGCATACACCCAGATCTGGAACTCGCGATACAGCACGTTCGGCGTGTTGGCGCTGCCCGCGCGGCCGATGAAAATGGCGCCGAATGCCGCCGCGACGAGGAATACCGCATAGCCGATCAGATGCATGCGGTAGCGCGCCTGCGTGAGCGATGGCAGATAAAGCCCGATCACGAGCGCGATGGCGGGCGCGACCGGCAGCACGTAGGAAACGAGCTTGGAGTGCGACGCGCTGAAGAACAGGAAGATGAACGCGGCCCAGACGAGCAGCAGTGTGACCGGCGCGAAGCCGTTCGGCTGGCGCGGCGTCTTCAGGCCGTGACGCACGCTCTGAAAGGTGATCGACAGCCACGGCAAAAAGCCGACGATCAGCACGGGCACGAAGTAGTAGAACGCGCCCGGACGATTCTGCTCGGGCGTCAGATAGCGCTTGAACTGCTGAACGATGAAAAAGAAGTTGAAGAACTCCGGGTTCTTCATCTGGACGAGCGCGAACCAGGGGCCGGTGACGATCAGGAACACGATCAAACCGCTGCCGATATAGAGCCGTCTCCAGAGCGCCCAGTCCCGCGAGACGAGCGAGTACAGGACGAGAACCGCGCCCGGCAGGATCAGGCCGACCAGTCCCTTGGACAGCACGGCGGCGCCCATCGCGGCCCAGCAGAGCCACATCCACAGGCGCACTTCACGCGTCGGCAGGCCGGGGCGCTGGGCGAGCAGCAGCGCGCAGAGCGTCAACTGCATCCAGAACGACAGGCCCATGTCGAGCGTGTTGAAGTGGCCCATCAGGTTCCAGTACGGGCAGGTCGCGAGGATGACCGCGGCGGCGAAGCCCGTCATCGCGTTGAATACGCGCGTGCCGGTGTAGCCGACGAGCAGCACGCCCGCGAAGCCCGTGAGCGCCGTATAGAGCCGCGCCTGCCATTCGCCGATGCCGAACCACGCAAAGGAGAGCGCGTTCGCCCAGGTTTGCAGCGGCGGCTTTTCGAAATATTTGTAGCCGTTGTAGCGCGGCGTGATCCAGTCGCCGGTCACGAACATCTCGCGCGCCATTTCGGCGTAGCGGCCTTCGTCGCTCGGCACGAGATGACGATAACCAAGCGGCGCGAACCAGATGATCGCGAGCGCGAGTACGAGAAGAATGAGCGAAAGACGCGTGAGCGGTAGCCGGGAAGGCGTATCGTTCATGAAGTCGACCTGTCCGATGCCGCGATGCGCGGCGCTAGTGAAACGAAATGGGCGATGATCGCGGGCTGCGTGAGACTACAGTACGCGCCTGCTCAGGCATGCATTTTCGCTGTGAGTTCGCGAGTTGCGGCGCGCTACGTCCGAAGCGACTCCGCCGAATGCCCACCGAACACCCACGCCGGGCGGGAGTGTAGCGCACAGCCGGCCCGCATTCTTTAAATTCGATACGCGGCGGGCGCGGGCGCGGGCCGATGTCGGATGAGCGGCGGAAGTCTGCCACCGCTTCCTTAGCATTTCCTTAGGCTTTCCTCAGGCTTCGATCAGGAGCGCGGCCGCCACGCGCCGGCCCTCGGACATCAGAATGTTGTAGGTGCGGCACGCCGCGCCGAAGTCCATCGTCTCGACGCCGATGCGTCGTTTCGACAGTTGAGCCGTGAGCCGCGGATGCGGAAAGCGCAGCCGCGATCCGCTGCCGAAGATGACGACTTCCGGCGCCGCCTGGACGAGCGCATCGAAATGTTCGGACGTGAGCGCCTCGAACGACGACACCGGCCACGCCACGACGGGCGTCTCGGGCATGACGATCACGCTGCCTTCGTGTCTTTCGAGATTGATCGCCACGAAACCGTCTCCGTAGCTCGTGATGGTATTGAGCGCCTTGTTGGATTCCTGGTGCAGTTTCAAAACGATGATCCGGCAAGAGAAAGGGTGACGGCCCAGGGTCTGCGGCAACAGCGAAGGACTGGTCAGACGCGTTCCTTTGGTGCATTGCGGAACTGGGCCATAATCAGTAAATTATAACTTTTCGGCTGCCGGGCTTGCTCGTGCGCCATTCCGTTGCGCTCGCGTGCCGCCACAAGCCGCCTCCGACACGCAATCCGGTCCGCATCGCCCATGCCCTACCTGGCGCGGCGTCTAAAATGCATCGTTCGGCGCTCGGGAACGCGCGAGTCGTCCGGGCGAGCCGCCTTCAGGCTTCAAGTCCGGTTTTCATCGCAACGCCCGTCCGCTGTCCGCGCGCGAGGCTGTTCGCCCGAATGCCGAGCAGCACCTGAGCGACATCAGAACAACCAGTCCGCATCAACACCCAGACCCAGAGCGCCAGCCGTGAAACCGATTCTCAAATCCAACAAGCTGCAAAACGTCTGTTACGACATTCGCGGGCCCGTGCTCGAACACGCGAAGCGCCTCGAAGAAGAAGGCCACCGCATCATCAAGCTGAACATCGGCAATCTGGCGCCGTTCGGTTTCGAGGCGCCGGACGAGATCATTCAGGACATGATCCGCAATTTGCCGGGTTCGTCGGGCTATTCGGATTCGAAGGGTGTGTTCGCCGCGCGCAAGGCGATCATGCATTACACGCAGCAAAAGGGCGTGACGGGCGTCGAGCTTGACGATATCTACATCGGCAACGGTGCGTCCGAGCTGATCGTGATGGCGATGCAGGCGCTCCTGAACGACGGCGACGAAGTGCTCCTGCCCGCGCCGGACTATCCGCTGTGGACGGCCGCCGTGAGCCTGTCGTCGGGCACGCCGCGCCACTATATGTGCGACGAGAGCAACGGCTGGATGCCCGATCTCGACGACATCCGCGCGAAGATCACGCCGAACACCAAGGCGCTCGTCGTCATCAACCCGAACAACCCGACGGGCGCGCTGTACTCGGACGAGTTGCTGCGCGAGCTGATCGGCATCGCGCGCGAGCACGGGCTGATCATTTTCGCGGACGAGGTCTACGACAAGATCGTCTACGACGGCGAAACGCATACGTCGATGGCCGCGCTGTCCGAAGACGTGATCACGGTCACGTTCAACAGCCTGTCGAAGAGCTACCGTTCGTGCGGTTATCGCGCGGGCTGGATGGCGATTTCCGGGTTGATCGAAGAGAACCGCCGCCGCGCGAAGGATTATCTGGAAGGCCTGGGCATTCTCGCGTCGATGCGGCTGTGCCCGAACGTGCCCGGCCAGTACGCGATCCAGACCGCGCTCGGCGGCTATCAGAGCATCAACGACCTGATCGTGCCGGGCGGACGTCTCTACAAGCAGCGCGAGCTCGCCTACGACATGCTCACGGCCATTCCGGGCGTGAGCTGCGTGAAGCCGCAGGCCGCGCTCTACATGTTCCCGAAGCTCGATCCGAAGATGTACCCGATCCAGGACGACCAGCAGTTCATCACGGACCTGCTGCTCGAGGAGCGTGTGCTGCTGGTGCAGGGCACGGGCTTCAACTGGCCGACACCGGATCACTTCCGCGTGGTCTTCCTGCCGAACGTCGACGATCTCGCGGATTCGATCAACCGCATCGCGCGCTTCCTCGACGGCTATCGCAAACGACATTCCGCTTAATCTCTCTTTTAAAGACTCGCCCTGCATGGAACCGATCAAAGTAGGACTCTTGGGCTTCGGCACGGTCGGCAGCGGCACCTTCACGGTGCTGCGCCGTAACCAGGAAGAAATCAAACGACGCGCCGGACGCGGCATCGAAATCGCGCGCGTCGCGGTGCGCACGCCGGCGAAGGCCGAGGCCGCGAAGCAGGCAGGCATCGCGGTGACGGACGACTTTGGCGCGGTCGTCGACGATCCTTCCATCGATATCGTGTGCGAAATGATCGGCGGCACGGGCTTCGCGCGCGAGCTGGTGCTGCGCGCGATCGCCAATGGCAAGCATGTCGTGACGGCCAACAAGGCGCTGCTCGCGGTGCACGGCACGGAGATTTTCGAAGCGGCGCGCGCGAAGGGCGTGATGGTCGCGTTCGAAGCGGCGGTGGCGGGCGGCATTCCGATCATCAAGGCGCTGCGCGAAGGGCTGACGGCGAATCGCATCGAGTACATCGCGGGCATCATCAACGGCACGACGAACTACATTCTCTCGGAGATGCGCGACCGCGGCCTCGACTTCGCGACCGCGCTGAAGGCCGCGCAGGAGCTCGGTTACGCCGAAGCCGATCCGACCTTCGATATCGAAGGCGTCGACGCCGCGCACAAGGTCACGATCATGAGCGCGATCGCGTTCGGCGTGCCGGTGCAGTTCGATCGCGCGTATGTGGAAGGCATCAGCAAGCTGGCGGCCATCGACATTCGTTACGCGGAGGATCTCGGCTATCGCATCAAGCTGCTCGGCATCGCGCGGCGCACGGAGAAGGGCATCGAATTGCGCACGCATCCGACGCTGATTCCCGCCAAACGCCTGCTCGCGAATGTCGAAGGCGCGATGAATGCGGTCGTCGCGCATGGCGATGCGGTCGGCACCACGCTCTACTACGGCAAGGGCGCGGGCGCGGAGCCGACTGCTTCCGCCGTGGTCGCCGATCTCGTCGACGTGACGCGCCTGCACACGGCCGATCCGGAGCATCGCGTGCCGCATCTGGCGTTCCAGCCGGATAGCCTCTCGAACACGCCGATCCTGCCGATCGACGAAGTCACGAGCGGCTATTACCTGCGCCTGCGCGTCGCGGACGTAACAGGCGTGCTCGCGAACATCACGCGCATTCTCGCGGACAAGGCCATCTCCATCGACGCGTTGCTGCAGAAGGAATCGGAAGAGGTCGACGGCGCGAACAAGGGCGAAACCGACATCATCCTCATCACGCACGAAACGGTGGAAAAGAACGTGAACGCGGCGATCGCGGAGATTGAAGCGCTGTCCACGGTCGTTTCGAAGGTGACGAAGCTGCGCATGGAAGCGCTCAACTAAGGGCAAGCAAGATGAACTACATTTCGACGCGCGGCGCCGGCAGCAACGAGCGCCACACGTTCTCGGACATTCTTCTCGGCGGCCTGGCGAAAGATGGCGGGCTGTATCTGCCGGCGCAATATCCGCGCGTATCGGCCGATGAACTCGCGCGCTGGCGCACGCTGTCGTATGCGGATCTCGCATTCGAAGTGCTGTCGAAGTTCAGCGACGACATTCCCGCCGACGACCTGCGCTCGCTCACGCGCAAGACCTACACCGCGCAGGTGTACAGCAACGTGCGCCACGAAGAGAGCGCCGTGCAGATCACGCCGCTCAAGACGCTCGGCGAGGAAAACGGCACGACCTTGTCGCTGCTGGAACTCTCGAATGGCCCGACGCTCGCCTTCAAGGACATGGCGATGCAACTGCTCGGCAATCTGTTCGAGTACGCGCTGGCGAAGCACGGCGAGACGCTGAACATCCTCGGCGCGACTTCGGGCGACACCGGCAGCGCCGCCGAATACGCGATGCGCGGCAAAAGCGGCGTGCGCGTCTTCATGTTGTCGCCGCACAGGAAGATGAGCGCGTTCCAGACCGCGCAGATGTTCTCGCTGCAGGATCCGAACATCTTCAATCTGGCCGTCGAGGGCAACTTCGATAGCTGTCAGGACATCGTGAAGGCCGTATCGAACGATCACGCGTACAAGGCGAAGCACAAGATCGGCACGGTCAATTCGATCAACTGGGCGCGCGTCGTCGCGCAGGTCGTGTACTACTTCAAGGGCTACTTCGCCGCGACGGCGAGCAATGACGAGCGCGTGTCGTTCACGGTGCCGTCGGGCAATTTCGGCAATGTGTGCGCGGGACATATCGCGCGCATGATGGGCTTGCCGATCGATCAGCTCGTCGTCGCGACCAACGAGAACGACGTGCTCGACGAGTTCTTCAAGTCGGGCGTGTATCGCGTGCGCGGCGCGGCGGAGACGTATCACACGACGTCGCCGAGCATGGATATTTCGAAGGCATCGAACTTCGAGCGCTTCGTGTACGACCTGCTCGGCCGCGATCCGGCGCGCGTGCTGCAACTGTTCCGCGATGTCGAGGAGAAGGGCGGCTTCGATCTCGCGGCGAGCGGCGATTTCGCGCGCGTGCGGGAATTCGGCTTCGTGTCGGGCAAGAGCGATCACGACGACCGCGTGAACACCATCCGCGACGTGTACGAGCGCTACCAGACGATGATCGACACCCACACCGCCGACGGCGTGAAGGTCGCGCGCGAGAACCTGAAGCCGGGCGTGCCGATGATCGTTCTGGAAACCGCCCAGCCGATCAAGTTCGGCGAGACGATCCGCGAGGCGCTCAATCGCGAGCCGGAGCGGCCGTCGGCGTTCGCGGGACTTGAAAAACTGCCACAAAGGTTCGATATCGTTCCTGCGGATGCGGGCGTGGTGAAGGCTTTCATCGCCGAGCGCACCTGATCGGGGAGGCACGTCCGCCTCGTGCGGATTTATCGCGAAGACGCACGGGGCGCGGCCAGTCTGGACCGCGCCCTTTTTCATTCGATGCGCGGCGGAAGCGGGTTTCAAGCCTCGACCCCCGTTAAATCCCGCCAAAAGCTGCTAAAATCTTAGGTTTTTCGTCGTACCCCATTCAAAAGGACGCGCCGTGCTGTCTACCGCCAATATCACCATGCAATTCGGGCCCAAGCCCCTCTTCGAGAACATCTCGGTCAAGTTCGGCGAAGGAAACCGCTATGGCTTGATCGGCGCCAACGGCTGCGGCAAGTCGACCTTCATGAAGATTCTTGGCGGCGATCTGGAGCCGAGTGCGGGCAACGTCATGCTGGAGCCGAACGTCCGTCTCGGTAAACTGCGCCAGGATCAGTTCGCGTACGAAGACATGCGCGTGCTCGACGTCGTGATGATGGGCCACACGGAAATGTGGGCCGCGATGACCGAGCGCGACGCGATCTACGCGAACCCGGACGCCACCGACGACGACTACATGCGCGCCGCCGAACTCGAAGCCAAATTCGCCGAATACGACGGCTACACGGCCGAAGCGCGCGCGGGCGAACTGCTGCTCGGCATCGGCATCAACATCAACGATCACAACGGCCCGATGAGCAACGTCGCGCCGGGCTGGAAGCTGCGCGTGCTGCTCGCGCAGGCGCTGTTCTCGAAACCCGACGTGCTGCTGCTCGACGAGCCGACCAACAACCTCGACATCAACTCGATCCGCTGGCTGGAAGACGTGCTCAACCAGTACAACTCGACGATGATCATCATCTCGCACGATCGACACTTCCTGAACCAGGTCTGCACCCACATGGCGGACATGGACTACGGTACGCTGAAGGTCTGGCCGGGCAACTACGACGACTACATGCTCGCATCGACGCAGGCGCGCGAGCGTCAGCAGGCAGCGAACCAGAAGGCGAAGGACCGCGTGGCCGATCTGCAGGATTTCGTGCGCCGCTTCTCGGCGAACAAGTCGAAGGCGCGTCAGGCGACCAGCCGCCTGAAGATGATCGACAAGATCAAGATCGAGGAATTCAAGCCGTCGTCGCGTCAGAATCCGTTCATCCGTTTCGAGTTCGAGAAGAAGCTGCATAACATCGCGGTCGTAGCCGAGGATCTGACCAAGAAGTACGACCGGACGATCTTCCAGAACTTCTCCCTCTCCGTGCAGCCGGGCGAGCGCATCGCGATCATCGGCGAGAACGGCGCGGGCAAGACCACGCTGCTCAAGTCGCTCAAGGGCGCGCTGGATCTCGATCACGGCACCGTGAAATGGGCGGAGAACGCGAACGTCGGCTACATGCCGCAGGACACGTACGAAGAGTTTCCGAAGGACGAGACGCTGACCGAGTGGATCGACCAGTATCGCAAGGAAGGCGACGACGAGCAGATGATGCGCGGCACGCTCGGCCGCCTGCTGTTCAATGCGGACGACATCAAGAAAAACGTGAAGGTGCTGTCGGGCGGCGAGAAGGGCCGCATGATCTGGGGCAAGCTGATGCTCGGCCGTCACAACGTCCTGATGATGGACGAGCCGACCAACCACATGGACATGGAGTCCATCGAGTCGCTGCAGATCGCGCTCGACAAGTTCGAAGGCACGCTGATTTTCGTGTCGCACGACCGCGAGTTCGTGAGCGGACTGGCGAACCGGATCATCGAAGTGAAAACCGATGGCACGCTGCGCGATTTCGGCGGGAATTACGAGGATTTCCTGTCGAGTCAGGGGATTCAGTAATCTCCCTGCTTACGTAGGCATCGAAGCGGCCCGTCTCGAAAGAGCGGGCCGTTTTTCATTGCGCTCAGAGCCTGTCATTCCGAAACCGCATCGCCGTGCCTTCGCTCGTGATGCGAGTCCAGATCGCGCGTTTCTCCTCGTCGGAGAGGAAAACCCAGTTGGACACCTCGCCCGCGGTGCGGCCGCAGCCTTTGCAGACTTCGTCGAAAAGCGTGGAGCACACGCCGATACAGGGGCTGTCGGGCAGGTCGTGAAGATTCGAAGACATTGGGCTGACTCGTGACCGCATCGTCGCCGGAAAAGAGGGCGAGAACGCGGCGTTCAAATTCGTAAAAAAAACTCAACGCGCGATACTGTAGCCTATCCGCGCGATCCAGTGATTTCGCTGGTTGTAATCGAGGATGTCCTCGCCGTAGCCGTTGAAGTAACTCACGAACAGATAGCCGCCCCATGCGCTGCCGATCAGCTTCGCGAGCGGGTACGTGAGCTGCGAATCGACGCTGCCGTACCAGTGCTTCGTACCCTTGCGCAGTGTCGTGGCGAGCTGCCATCCGTCCGGGCTGCCGTACTTCACGAGAAAATCGACATAGCCGCGATAATTTGCGATGTCCTCGTTGCCGGACTTCGACAGGTAGTAATAGAACTTCGGCGACAGCGTCAGGTGGTTGCTGTTCAGGTCGCCGAAATCCCAGGTCGGGCGCACGAACGCGATGTTGATCGAGCGCGAATCGTCGCCGCTCCTGCCATTCGACTCGTGTCCGAACCCCGCCGACACGCCCATGCGCGTGAAGAGCGCACTCTTCCAGCCGGTGTCCTCCACGTAGTAGAACAGTTGCGGCTGAAAACTGATGTCGCGGAAGGGCACGGACTCGGCGGAGAGGTTCCAGATCGCCGTCTGCGTGTAACCGAAGTAGAGATTGTCCAGCAAGCCACGCGAGCGCGGGTCGTCGGGCAGATGCAGGCGATATTTGAAGCTGAACTGAAATTTCGCGAGGTTGTCGCCGTTCTTGCCGTCCGCGAAGTACATCGGCTCGAAGGTGGAAAGGCGGCCGGAGAGCATCGTGTCGGTGGTGGTCGTCGGCACGGCTGCGGTGTTGGCGGCGGCGCTGGCGCTCGCGAGTTGCGCGGGCGTCGTCGCCTGGGTCTCGCGACGCTCGGCCGCGGCGACTTGCGTCTGCGTGTCGCTCCGATTGATCGTGACGAGCATCGGCGATGCATCGAAGCCGACCGGATCGATCTTCACCGTGCCGCGCGCCGAATCCGGCCAGGGCGCGGTAAAGCGCACGCGGCGATATTGGCCGGGCGCGAGCCGCAGACGGTCCGGCACCCTGGGATCGCGTTCGAGCGTGAGCGGCGCGGGCGGCAGATCGCCGTTCGTCAGATTCACGGTCAATTGTCTGGGCACGTCGACGGTGAGGGGTTTCGCGTCATCGTCGGTGTAGAGGAGCGTCAGTTCGAGCGGCTGCGAGGCGGCCGCTTCGCGTGCGGGCTGAAGCACCGCGACGGTCGCGTGAGCCGCGCCGCTTGCGCCGATGGCGGCGAAAAGAAATGCAAGCGTGCGTGCGCGGACGGAAAAGGAAATAGATCGTGGGCCTTGAGCCATATGGTTTGTGTCCTGTTTTTGGGCGGAGGCGAGCGCCAGAACGGTCTGACAACGCGAGCCGCGTCACGATCCCGACATCGACACGAAATCAGAAAGCTCAGCCCGGAAACACCGCCTGCCACAGCATCGCGCCGTTCAATGCGACGATCACGCCCACGCACGCCCACGCGAGCGCGAGCGGCACGCGCGCGACGCGCCAGCGGCCCATCAGCCCTGCATCGGAGGCGAAGCGCACGAGCGGAATCACCGCGAGCGGCAATTGCAGGCTCAGCACGACCTGCGTCGCGACGAGCAGCGCGTTCGAGCCGTGCTGCCCGAAGCTCGCCACCGCGACGAGCGCCGGGCCGATCGCGAGACCGCGCGTCAGCAGCGCCCGTGCCCAGCGCGCCATCTTCAGCTGCAAGAAGCCTTCCATGACCGCCTGGCCGGCGAGCGTGCCGGTCACCGTCGCGTTCAGGCCGCAGGCGAGCAGGGCGGCGGCGAATACGACACCCGCCCAATGGCTGCCGACGAGCGGCTCGATGAGCCGGTGCGCATCGGCGAGATCGTCGACGTCCGTATGGCCGGTCGCGTGGAACACGGCCGCCGCGACCACCAAAAGCGACGCGTTGACGATGAACGCGAGCCCGAGCGCGCCGAACGTGTCGATGTTTACGCCGCGCAGCGCCCGCCCGATCGCCGCGTCGTCGCGAGGGTCCGCGTGGTCCTTGACGAGCGCCGAGTGCAGATAAAGGTTGTGCGGCATCACCGTCGCGCCGAGCACGCCCGCCGCGAGCCAGAGCATGCCCGCATCCCGCAGCAGCTTGCCCGAGGGCGCGAGCCCGCGCATCGCGTCGCCCCAGACCGGATGCGCGAGCACGAGTTCGACAACAAAGCAGAAACTCACGAAGAAGATCAGCGCGGTCACGGCGCGCTGCAACGGGCGTCTGCCGCGGCTTTGCAGCGCAAGCATCGCGAACGTCGCGACCGCCGAGATCAGCACGCCCACGGTCAGCGAGAAGCCGAATAGCAGTTGCAGCGCGACCGCACTGCCGACGACCTCCGCGACATCGCACGCGATGATCGCGATTTCGCACGCGATCCACAGCACGAGCGTCGTGCGCCGGCTGTAGCGCTCGCGGCAGAGTTGCGCGAGATCGCGCCCGGTCACCACACCCACGCGCGACGCGATCCATTGCAGCAGCATGCCCATCAGGCTCGCGAGCAGCACGACGAAGAGCAGCGAGTAGCCGTAGCGCGCGCCGCTCGCGAGCGCCGTCGCCCAGTTGCCGGGATCCATGTAGCCGACGGCGACGAGCGCGCCCGCGCCCGCGAAGGAATACCAGCGTCCGTGCGGGCGCGGGTCCCGTCGGCGGTCCTCGCGGCTCGCCGCGGGCGACGGCGCGTCGGACGGCGCGGCGGAAAGCTGGGCGAGCACGGACGGATTGGTGTTCATGCGGAAAGCGGCCTCGAATAGCGATGCAACGGCGGCGTCGATTCAGTCGTATGCGCGTGCGTTGCCGGTTCAGAAGACGCCGCACTTCGCGGCGCACGTCGAATTGGCTCGCAACAACTGTTCCGCTGGCTATTCGTCAGGCGCGGGCGCCCATTCGCGGGCGCCGGAGGCCGATTGCGAATGATGACATTGCATCGGGCTTACGCGATCGCGTCCCCTTTTGACGAGTGTGGTTTTATCAGGTGCCGCCGGGGCCGATTAAGGGCTAAAATGCGCGCTCTTTCCTGCCGGCCGCGCGTCGCGCGAAGCCGTCGAGAAGCCCGCCTGGCAAGACTGTCGCCGCACCGCGCAAGGGCGTGTACATTTTGCGCGACACGCGACTCTTTATTTTTTGTCGGGCATGCGTTTAATGGTAGTTTTTCGGGGTTTTAAGGGAGTCGCGGCCAGATCGGCGATGAGACGAAGCGCCGGGCCGGCGCAGCGCGACACCGTGACAAGTCGGAACAAGGGAGAATCGAAATGAACCAGAAACTGGCGGGCCGCACGGCCAAGCTGGCGGGCGCACTGGCATGCGTCGCGATGCTGACTCCGCTCGCGGCATCCGCGAAGGACACGCAGTTGAATGTGTACAACTGGTCCGACTATATCGCGAAGGACACGATTCCCAACTTCACCAAGCAGACCGGCATCAAGGTGAAGTACGACAACTACGACAGCGACGACACCCTTCAGGCCAAGCTGCTCACCGGCCGTTCGGGCTATGACATCGTGGTGCCGACGAGCAATTACGCGGGCAAGCAGATCGCCGCGAACATCTTCATGCCGCTCGACAAGTCGAAGCTGCCGAACCTGAAGTATCTCGATCCCGACCTGATGAAGCTCGTCGAGGGCGCCGATCCGGGCAACAAGTACGTGGTGCCCTGGGCCTACGGCACGACGGGCCTCGGCTACAACGTCGACAAGGCCAAGCAGATTCTCGGGCCGAATGCCGAGCTGAACAACTGGGACATCCTCTTCAAGCCCGAGAACATCTCGAAGCTGAAGGCGTGCGGCGTCTCGGTGCTCGACGCACCGGACCAGATGTTCGCGGCGGCGCTCCATTACATCGGCAAGGATCCGATGAGCACGAATCCGGCCGATTATCGCGAAGCGCTCGCGATGATGAAGAAGATCCGCCCGTACATCACGCAGTTCAACTCGTCGGGCTACATCAACGACATGGTCGGCGGCGACATCTGCTTCACCTACGGCTGGTCGGGCGACGTTGTGATCGCGAAGCATCGCGCGGTCGAGGCGAAGAAGCCGTTCAAGATCGAGTACTACATTCCGAAGGGCGGCGCGCCCGTATGGTTCGACGTGATGGCGATCCCGAAGGACGCGAAGAACAAGGACGCCGCGCACGAGTGGATCAACTACATCGAGACGCCGCAGGTTCACGCCGCGATCACGAACGCGGTCTACTACCCGAGCGCGAATCTGGAAGCGCGCAAGTATGTGGACAAGGACGTCGCGAACGATCCGGCCGTGTATCCGCCGCAGGACGTCATCAAGACGCTGTTCCTGCTGAAGCCGCTGCCGCCTGAAATCCAGCGCCTGCAGACGCGGCTCTGGACGGAATTCAAGTCCGGCCGATGAATCCCAAAAGCCGGTTATTCTTTTGAATCGACGAAGCCCCTGGACCGCCGGGGGCTTTGTTCGTGATCGCATCGCATGGAAGCAGGGAGTCGAACAGGCAATCATGAGTGAGCAGTCGAGCGCGTTGAAGACAGCGCCTAATTCCGGCCGGCGCGAGCCGGGCATTTCTCCATCGGCCCAGGGCACGGACGAGAACTTCGTGCAGATCGTCGACGTCGTGAAGAAATTCGGCGAGACGACGGCCGTGCGGGGCGTCAACCTGTCGGTGAAGAAGGGCGAGCTGTTCGCGCTGCTCGGCAGCTCGGGCTGCGGCAAGTCGACGCTTTTGCGCATGCTCGCCGGGCTCGAGTCGGTGACCGAAGGGCAGATCCTGATCGACGGCGAAGACCTCGCGAAGATGCCGCCGTATAACCGGCCGGTGAACATGATGTTCCAGTCCTACGCGCTCTTTCCGCACATGAGCGTGGAATCGAATGTCGCGTTCGGGCTGAAGCAAGAAGGCGTGAAGGGCGGCGAGCTGAAAGACCGCGTGAACAACGCGCTCGAACTCGTGCAGATGGGGAAGTTCGCGAAGCGCAAGCCGCATCAGTTGTCGGGCGGCCAGCAACAGCGTGTCGCGCTTGCGCGCAGTCTCGTGAAGCGCCCGAAGCTGCTGCTGCTCGACGAGCCGATGTCCGCGCTCGACAAGCAGATCCGCCAGCGCACGCAGATCGAGCTCGTCAACATTCTCGATCAGGTCGGCGTCACCTGCATCATGGTGACGCACGATCAGGAAGAGGCGATGACGATGGCCAATCGCCTCGCCGTGATGAGCGAAGGGCAGATCGTGCAGCTCGGCACGCCGCACGAGGTCTATGAATATCCGAATACGCGCTTTTCGGCGCAGTTCATCGGCTCGACCAATCTCTTCGATGGCAATGTCGTGGAAGACGAGCCGGATCACGTCTTCGTCGAATCGCAAGACTTGCCCGTGCGTCTTTATGTGAGCCACGGCATCACCGGGCCGCTCGGCATGCCGGTGACGATCTCCGTGCGCCCCGAACGCATCGCGCTCACGCGCAAGCCGCCCGAAGGCACGTACAACTGGGGTCGCGGCAGGGTGACGAACATCGCGTACATGGGCGGCTACACGCTTTATCACGTGACGCTCGATTCGGGCAAGGTCGTGGTCGCGAACCTGTCGAGCCTCGCGATCGGCGAGATCGATTCGCCCACCTTCGACGACGAAGTCTACGTGCGCTGGAGCGCGTCCGCGGGCGTGGTGCTGACCTCATGATGAAGCTGCTCAAGCGCATGGGCGTGTCGGGGCGCACGCTCGTCATCGGCGGGCCGTATCTGTGGCTCCTGCTGCTGTTCTTCGTGCCGTTCCTGCTCGTCGTGAAGATCAGCTTCGCGGACAGCCAGCTCGGTATTCCGCCGTACACGGATCTCGTGTCGATGGAACAAGGCGTGATGCATATCGCGCTCGACTTCGCGCACTACGCGTTCCTCGTGCAGGACAGCCTGTACTTCGCGACCTACATGAACTCGCTGCTGGTCGCGGCCGTGTCGACGCTGCTGTGCCTTCTGATCGGCTATCCGATGGCGTATTACATCGCGCGCTCGAATCCGTCGTCGCGCAACATTCTGATGATGGCGGTGATGCTGCCGTTCTGGACGTCGTTTCTGATTCGCGTGTATGCGTGGATCGGCATTCTCAAGAACAACGGCCTGCTGAACAATTTCCTGATGTCGATCGGCCTGCTGCATTCGCCGATCGAGCTGTATCACACGAATATCGCGGTGTATATCGGCATGGTGTATTCGTATCTGCCGTTTCTCGTGATGCCGCTCTACGCGCATCTCGTGAAGATGGACCTGACCTTGCTCGAAGCCGCTTACGATCTCGGCGCGAAGCCGTGGAAGGCGTTCGTGCAGATCACGTTGCCGCTGTCGAAGAACGGCATCATCGCGGGCTGTCTGCTCGTGTTCATTCCGGCGGTGGGCGAGTACGTGATTCCCGAGCTGCTCGGCGGCGCGGACACGTTGATGATCGGCCGCGTCATGTGGAACGAGTTCTTCAACAACGCCGACTGGCCGATGGCGTCCGCCGTCACCTGCGCGATGGTCCTGCTGCTGCTCGTGCCGATGGCGCTCTTCCAGCACTTCCAGGCGAAGCAACTGGAGGAGAAGCGATGATCAAGCCCAGCCGTTCATTGCAGATCACCGCGCTCGGCCTCGGGTTTGCGTTCCTCTATATCCCGATCCTGAGTCTCATCGTCTATTCGTTCAACGACTCGCCGCTCGTCACCGTGTGGACGGAGCCGTCGCTCAAGTGGTATCGCGCGCTCATCACGGATGACGAGCTGATCAACGCCGCGTGGCTGTCGTTGCGCATCGCGTTCTTTACGGCGTGCGCGTCGGTCGTGATCGGCACGTGGGCGGGTTTCGTGCTGGCGCGCATGGGACGCTTCAAGGGCTTCACGCTCTACGCGGGCATGATCAACGCGCCGCTCGTGATTCCCGAAGTCATTCAGGGCATTTCGCTGCTGCTGCTGTTCGTGGAAATGGCGAAGCTCATCGGCTGGCCGGATCGCGGCTTCTTCACGATCTGGATCGGGCACGTGATGCTGTGCATTTCGTATGTGGCGATCATCGTGGAATCGCGCGTGCGGGAGTTGAATCCGTCGCTGGAAGAAGCCGCGCTCGATCTCGGCGCGACGCCGCTGCGCGTGTTCTTTTCGATCACGCTGCCGTTGATCTCGCAGGCGCTCGTCGCCGGCTGGCTGCTGTCGTTCACGCTGTCGATCGATGATCTCGTGCTGTCGGCGTTCCTGTCCGGCCCGGGCTCGACTACGCTGCCGCTCGTCGTGTTCTCGCGGGTGCGACTGGGTCTGAATCCCGAGATGAATGCGCTCGCGACCTTGTTCATCGCGCTCGTGACGATCGGTGTGGTCGCGGCGAATGCGTTCATGCAGCGCAGCGAGCGCAGAAGGCTCGCGGGCGTGATGTAACGCTAGAAAGTACACGAATGGAAACGCGGCCCCTGTACGGGGCCGCGCGCATTTCAGGCGTTCGCCAGGTGCTTCGCGAAGGTCGCCGGATCGGTATTGGTACCGCACAACAGCACGCCGACGCGCTTGCCCTGCAAACGCTCGCGCAGCGGGCCGAGCAGGGCGGCGGTGGCCGCCGCGCACGCCGGTTCGACCGCGAGCTTGAGTTCGCTGAAGAGTTGCAGCATGCCATGCCGCAATGCATCGTCCGACACGGTCACGATATCGTCGATATGCCGCCGGCACAGTTCATAGCTGTACTGCTCGGTGTGCGGGGCCATCAGCGAATCGGCGATGCCGTGCATCGCGCCCATCTTGATCGTGTGATTCGCTTCGAAACTGCGCTTCATCGCGTCCGATCCTTCCGGCTCCACGCCGAAGACGTGCAGCGACGGATTCGCGAGACGCATCGCCGTCGATACGCCCGCGGCGAGGCCGCCACCGCCGATCGGCAGGATCACGGCGTCGAGATCGGGCGCTTGCGAGGTCCACTCGTAGCCGAGCGTCGCCGTGCCGAGCACCGTGCGATAGCCGTTGAACGGATGGATGAAGACGCGTCCTTCTTCCGCTTCGACGCGTCGCACGACATCGAATGCCTCCGCGACGTTCTCCGCGAACACCACTTCCGCGCCGAAGCGCCGGCACAGCGCGACGCGCGCCGGACTCGCGCTCTTGATGATCACGACTTTCGCACCCACGCCCATGCGCTGCGCCGCGTAGGCCACGGCCACCGCGTGATTGCCCGCCGACACGCAGGTGACGCCCGCCGAGCGTTCGCTTTCCGAAAGCGCGAGGATGTTCGAGAACGCGCCGCGCGCCTTGAACGTGCCGCTCGCTTGCAGCAGTTCGAACTTGAACGTGATCGGCGTGCCTTCGAGCGTCGGAAAATCGTGACGCTCGAAGGTCGGCGTGCGCGCGACCCAGGGCGTGAGCGCCATGTGCTGCTCGGCGATTTCGTCGAGCGTCGGAATCGGCGTGCCGTCGATCGTATTGTCGGAATGCTGCGTGGCAGTGGACATGGCTTTTTGTTCTGAAGAGTCAGCGAGCCTGTGCTTCGACGGACATGCTGTGAATGAATTTGCCGAGGAACGCCTCGCACTGGACGAGCTGTTCGAGCGACACGTACTCGTTCGCCTTGTGCGCCTGCTCGATATTGCCCGGACCGCACACGATGCTCGGCACGCCGGCATTGGCGAACAGACCCGCTTCGGTGCCGTAGGCGACCTTGTGCTTGTCCTGATCTTGCGTGAGCGCGCGCACGAGTTGCGTGATCGCGGCCTGCTCGGTGGCGTCGAGGCCCGGCGCGGACGCGAGTTTCGTGAATTCGATAGCCGCCTTGCCGTGCTCTTTCAGCATTTTCGGCAGCAGCGTGTCGTGCGCGTACGCCTCGATGCGTCTGAAGATCTGGTCGGGATCTATCGTCGGCAGATTGCGGAACTCGAACTCGAAGTTGCATTCGGCGGGCACGGTGTTGATTGCGTTGCCGCCTTTGATCGTGCTCGTCTGACCGGTGGTGAAGGGCACGTCGTAGAGCTCGTCGAACGGACCCTTCGCGCGGAACTCGTCGACGAGATCGCGGATGTGACAGATGAGCCGCGCCGCATATTCGATGGCATTCAGGCCCTTCGGCGTCAGTGACGAGTGCGCGGCGAACCCGCGCACGCAGCAGTGATATGTGTTGATGCCTTTATGCGCGATGATCGGGCGCATCGATGTCGGCTCGCCGACGATGCAGCCGTCCGGTTTCACGCCACGCTTTTGCAGGTCCGCGATCATCAGCGGCGCGCCGGCGCAGCCGACTTCTTCGTCGTAGGACAGCGCGAAGTGGATGGGTTTGGCGAGCTTCGTCGCCTGCATTTTCGGCAGCATCGCGAGCGCCGCGCCGATGAAACCTTTCATGTCGCACGAGCCGCGGCCGTAGAGCAGGCCATCGCGGACTTCGGGCTTGAACGGATCGCTCTGCCAGTCCTGACCGTCGACCGGCACGACATCGGTATGACCCGACAGCACGATGCCGCCGTTGGTCTCGCCGTCGTGCGCCGGGACCGTGGCGAAGAGGTTCGCCCACTGGCCGCGCGGATCGTTGGTGATGGTCGCTTCGATGCCAGCGTGGCGCAACTCGTCGCGAACGGTTTCGATCAGGCCGAGGTTCGGATTGCGGCTGACTGTATCGATGGAGACTAGCCGTTCGATCCACGGCAGGGAAATGGGCGTTTCGGTGCTGGATTGAGCTTCGGGATGCGCCGCATTAGCGGTTTGGGACATTTTTTTGGCTCCGGCGGGTAGGGTTTGATCATAGCCCAAATGTGGGGTGCTGGCCCGCAGCTGGGGGCTTTTGGGGTTTGGGTTTTTGGGTTTCGCTGGATCCCGTTTTCGCGTCGGTCTATTAGCGTTGCCCCTGTGCGGGGCGGCAGTCACTTTCTTTGCTGCTGCAAAGAAAGT
>NZ_JAQQDB010000033.1:0-84700 GCF_046030135.1 Caballeronia jiangsuensis | reverse complement strand
GGCGTGGCAAATTTGGCAGCGCGACGCTCCAACGCGAAGAGCGATGGCTATTCGCCGCCGCAGCTCATCAACGAGCCATGAATCGCTCTACCAAACGCACCCAATACGACGATCCGACGGACAGCAGATCATCGTTGAAGTCATAACTGGCGTTGTGCAGCATACATGGGCCAGCGCCATGTCCTCTCTCGCGATGTCCACCATCGCCATTACCCAAGAACGCGTAGCATCCGGGCCTCTCGAGAAGCATGAACGAGAAATCTTCCGCGCCCATCGTCGGTTCAACGGCGTTGTCGACCTTATCTTTTCCTACGACTTCAGCCATGACTTCCGCCGCGAATCTCGTCTCTTCAGCCGCGTTGATCGTCGGTGGATAGTTTCTGTTGAAGTGCAATTCCACCTCGCAATCGTACGCCGCAGCAGTTGCTTCGACGATTTTGCGCATGCGCTCTTCGATCAGATCGAGTGTTGCAACGGTGAAGGTTCGGACAGTACCGCCGAGCCAGGCCTGATCGGGCACCACGTTCGCTGCTTCCCCAGCATGAATCTGGGTGATGGAAAGCACCGCGGTATCGATCGGCTTTTTGTTTCGCGTAATGATGCTCTGAAGTCCGTTCGCAATCTGAACCGCCGTAAAGACCGGATCGCGTCCGTTATGCGGCAAGGCTGCGTGTGAACCAGTTCCGAGAACCGTGATGCGAAACTCGTTGCTAGAGGCCATGATCGGCCCTTCGACCACGCCGAAACTGCCGGCGGCCATGCCGGGCCAGTTGTGAATGCCGAACACGGCATCGACTGGAAATCGCTTGAAGAGACCATCCTCGATCATTGCCTTCGCGCCCGCACCGCCTTCTTCAGCCGGCTGAAAAATGAAAACGACGGTTCCATCGAACTTGCTGTGCTCGGCGAGATGTTTCGCGGCGCCGAGCAGCATCGCGGTGTGACCATCGTGACCGCATGCATGCATGCGGCCCTCGTTCGTCGATCGATGTCCGAACGTATTGAGCTCCTGAATGGGCAACGCATCCATGTCCGCGCGCAGCCCGATCGATGCGCCGCCAGTGCCGCGCTTCAGTACTCCGACGACGCCCGTCTTTCCCAATCCCCGATGCACCTCGATTCCCCAACGTTCGAGGCTCTCGGCCACTAGTTTCGCGGTGCCGACCTCTTCATAACGCAATTCGGGATGGGCATGGATCGTTCGTCGGAGCGTTTTGATTTCGTCGTGTGATGCTTCGATTTCTGGGATCAGATTCATTTGAACCGCTCTCACGTTTGAATTCGGATCGCGCTTATTGAACGCGTTAGTCGCTCCATTCTACGCCGCCACTATTTGCGGCATCGGACGGTCGATCGCATAGCGGCCGTAATAGAATTCCGTCATCTGCCGCCTTTCGTTCTGATTTACCGGACTTCCAATGAACGCTCCAGCCGAGTTCGCCCGAGCCGTATGCCCACACGATTGCCCCGATACCTGCGCGATGCGCGTAACGGTCAGAGACGGCAAAGCAGTCAAAATCAGCGGCGATCCGGATCATCCTCCGACGCAGGGCGTTCTTTGCACGAAGGTCGCCCGATATGCCGAGCGTACACATCACAAAGATCGGCTTCTGACGCCGCTGCGGCGAATCGGTAAGAAGGGCGAGGGCCGCTTTGAGCCGATCACGTGGGATGAGGCACTGCAACTCGCCGCCGAACGCCTGAAGCCGATCGCGCAGCGTGCGCCCGAAGCCATCGTTCCATACAGTTACGCTGGAACGATGGGTCTGGTGCAGGGAGAAAGCATCGCTGCTCGATTTTTCAACGTACTAGGCGCCTCACGACTCGAACGCACCATCTGCGCCGCCGCGGGTGCGGCCGGCCTGCGCTACACGTACGGCGCCAGCCTCGGCATGCACGCAGAGTTCTACGAAGAGAGCGAACTTATCCTGATTTGGGGAGCGAATCCGATCGCGTCGAGCCTGCATTTCTGGACGCGGGCTCAAGAAGCGAAGCGTCGCGGCGCAAAGCTGATCGCGATCGATCCCTACAAGTCGCTCACAGCGGAAAAGTGCCATCAGCACGTCGCGCTGCGCCCGGGCACCGATGCCGCGCTCGCTCTCGGCATGATCGACGTGCTGATCCGCCAGAATTTCATCGACCATGAATATGTAAGCGCGCATACGGTCGGCTTCGAAGAGCTTGCCGCGCGCGCGGCGCAGTATCCGCCTTCGCGGGTTGCACAGATATGCGGCATCGAAGAGAACGTCGTCGTGGAACTCGCTCGCGCTTTCGGATCGACGAAAAAGGCTGCGATCCGGCTCAACTACGGCATGCAGCGCGTGCGCGGTGGCGGCAACGCGGTCCGCGCAATTGCCTGCTTGCCCTCATTGACCGGCGCGTGGCGCGAACGCGCCGGAGGCTTGCTGCTTTCTTCGTCAGGCTGGACGCCGGTCAACGGCAGTGCGCTGGAGCGTCCCGATTTGCTGCCCGGTTGGCCTTCGAAATTGCCCCGTGCGGTCAACATGAATGCGATCGGCGATGCGCTGCTCCATCCTGGTGACGAGAATTTCGGTCCCAAGATCGAAGCGCTGATCGTGTACAACTCGAATCCTGTCGCGGTGGCGCCCGACTCGGCGAAGGTCGAGGCGGGCTTCGCGCGCGAGGATTTGTTCACGATCGTGCTCGAACACTTTCAGACCGATACCGCCGATTACGCCGATCTGATCTTCCCCGCGACGACGCAACTCGAACATCTGGACGTCCACAAGTCGTACGGCCACACCCACGTGATGGCCAATCTTCCGGCGATTCAACCCGTCGGCGAAGCGCGTCCGAATACTGAAATATTCCGTGGCCTCGCGCGCGCGATGGATCTCACCGAACCCGCGCTTTTCGAAGCCGATGAGCAGATCGCGTCGAAGGCTTTCCGCTGGGACGACAGGACGCTCGAAGGCCAGAGCTGGGACAAGCTGAAGGCGTCCGGCTGGCTGAAGCTCGACATCGCCGACGCGCCACTGGCCGACGGCGCGTTCCGCACGCCGTCCGGAAAATGCGAGTTCTACAGCGAACGTCTGAAACTCGAAGGGCTCGATCCTCTGCCGGACTACCTGCCTCCGTACGAATCCGCGGACGGCTCGCCGGAACTGGCGGCTCGTTATCCGCTCGCGATGATCTCTCCGCCCGCCCGCAACTTCCTGAACAGCAGTTTCGTGAACATCGAGAGCCTGCGCGCGGCGGAACGCGAACCTCATCTTGATATTCATCCTGTCGATGCCGAAGCGCGAGGCGTCCTCGATGGCGCGCTGGTGCGCATCTTCAACGATCGCGGCTCGATGCAGGCCCGCGCGCGCGTGACGGACCGCGCGCGCGAAGGCGTCGTCGTCGGGTTGTCGATCTGGTGGAAGAAGTTGTCGCCGGATGGCTGCAACGCGAATCAGGTGACAAGTCAGGCGTTGACCGACCTCGGAGGCTCCGCGACGTTTTACGATTGCCTCGTCGAAGTCGAGCAGTTGGATTGACGTGCATCGGACGAGCAAACTCGAACGGGTCTGGTGTATGGCGTCTAACCCAGTTGTCGGAGGCTTGGCGAAAAGCTACGATCTCGCTTCCGCACGACCATTCTAAAATCATATAAAGGAGACGCCGTATGGAGAAACCCTGGTTGCAGTCTTACCCGGCCGGCGTGCCTGCGTCCATCGATGCCTCCGCGTATCGGTCGGTTTCCGAGTTGCTCGAGGATAGTTTTCGCAAGAATCGCGATCGCCGCGCGTTCGTGTGCATGGGCCAGGCGATTACATACGCCGAGCTCGACGCAATGTCGAGAAAGCTGGCCGCGTGGTTCCAGCAGCGGGGGATGAAGCCCGGCGCACGCGTCGCGCTGATGATGCCGAACGTCCTGCAATATCCCGTCGCGATTGCGGCCGTGCTGCGCGCCGGCTACATCGTCGTCAACGTGAATCCGCTTTACACGCCGCGCGAGCTCGAGCATCAACTCAAGGACAGCGGCGCGGAAGCGATCGTCATTCTGGAGAACTTCGCCGGCACGCTGCAGGCCGTCGTCAAGAACACCGCAATCAAACATGTCGTCGTCGCGTCGATGGGCGATCTCATGGGCTTGAAGGGGCTGTTGGTCAACTTCGTCGTGCGTCGCGTGAAGAAGATGGTGCCCGAGTGGAGCCTGCCCGGAAGCATTCGCTTCAACGATGCGATCGACGAGGGCGGCCGCATCGCGCTCCAGCCTGTCGCCCAGAGCCCTGACGACGTCGCGTTCCTGCAGTACACAGGCGGCACGACGGGCGTCGCAAAGGGCGCGACGCTTACGCATCGCAATATCATCGCGAACACGCTGCAGTCTGAAGTCTGGCTCGATCCGGCCCGCAAGCGCCGCCCCGATATCGGCCAGTTCGTTTGCGTGGTCGCGCTGCCGCTGTATCACATCTTCGCGCTGACGGTGTGCGGGATGTTGACGATCCGGACCGGTGGACTGGGCGTGCTGATTCCGAATCCGCGCGACATCGCCGGGACCATCAAGGAATTGAAGGGCATTCCCATCAACACGTTCCCGGCGGTGAACACGCTCTACAACGCGCTGCTGAATCATCCCGATTTCGGCAAGCTCGATTTCTCCAAACTCATCGCGGCGAACGGCGGCGGCATGGCGGTTCAGGAGGCCGTCGCAAAACGCTGGTTTGCCGCGACCGGTGTGCCGATCATCGAGGGTTACGGCCTGTCCGAGACGTCGCCGTGCGTGACCTGCAATCCGGTGACCGCGACCGAATATACGGGCACGATCGGCTTGCCGCTTCCATCGACGGAAGTCTCCATCCGCGACGATGACAATCGCGAAGTGGCGCTCGGCCAACCCGGTGAAATCTGCATTCGCGGGCCGCAGGTGATGGCGGGCTACTGGAACCGTCCCGACGAAACGGCGAAGGTGATGACGCACGACGGCTTTTTCCGCTCGGGCGACGTGGGCGTGCTGGACGAGCGCGGCTACGTGAAGATCGTCGACCGCAAGAAGGACATGATCCTCGTGTCGGGATTCAACGTGTATCCGAACGAAGTCGAGGATGTCGTCGCCATGTTGCCGGGCGTGTTCGAAGTCGCCGCGGTCGGGGTGAAGGACCAGGCGTCCGGCGAGGCGGTGAAGCTATTCATCGTGCGCAAGGATCTGAGCCTGACGGAAGCCGACGTCATCGCCTTTTGCAAGGAGCGGCTCACCGGCTACAAACGCCCGCGCATGATCGAATTCCGCGACGAGTTGCCGAAGAGCAATGTCGGCAAGATTCTGCGACGCGAATTGCGCGACGGCCGCGCGTAGCGTTCGCATCGTCCGAAGCGAAAAAGCCATCGTGTCGTGAGACGCGATGGCTTTTTTGTTGGGCACGCGCGACGCGTTGATGCGCAATGTCCCGGTCGCGAACGAAAAAAAGGCGCCCGAAGGCGCCTTTCAGAGGATACCGCTTTGTTACGACTTATTAGAACTTGTGACGGATACCGACAACAGCGGCAACCTGGTTCGACGTCGACGACGGCGACAGGCCGTTGATGTTCGCAACCGCGGTGCGGTTCGTCGAGTCCGTGCCGCTCGCGTGCTGGTAGATACCGTCGATGTACACGTCCGTGCGCTTCGACAGGAAGTAGTCGGCGCCGAGCATGCCTTGATGGTACTTGGCATCGGTCAGGCCGTAACCCTTCGTGTAGTCGTATGCCACGCCGAGCAGCAGGGCCGGGGTCAGCTGATACTTGAAGTTGATTTCGGCGTTGTGGAACTTGCCCGAGCCGCCCGTGAAGCCAGCCGGGTTCAGGCCAGCGCCTGCTTCGTTGTTGACGTCCTTGAACTGCGTGTTGCTATACGTTGCGCCGATGGTCGCTGCGCCGAACGTGTAAGCACCGCCAGCCGAGATGACTTGCTGCGTCTTGGCAGATGCGAAGCCCGAGTACACGCGGCTCGTCATGTTCGAAGCCGTAGGCGTCGTGGCTGCGTTGCGGCTCGTCGCGTTGTTGCCGAAGAACGAGTAGTTCGGATCCTTGACGTTCAAGTAGCCCGCGCCCAATTGCAGGGGACCTTGCGAGTAGCCGAGACCAACCGACCAGATCTGGTTGCGGTTGAACTGACCAGCCTGGCCGCCGAGGCTATACAGGCCGCCGAACGTGAAGCCGGCGTAGTTTGCGCTCGTGTACTTGACCGCGTTGTTCACGCGATTCGAGTTGTTCATGTTGTCAAGGTCGCCCGGGTGCGCGCCGAAGTACGACGCCCACTGGCTACCGACTTCGAATGCGCCGGTGTAGTCAACCACGGAGTCGTACTGGCGACCCAGGGTGACCGTGCCGAATTGCGCCGTCGACAGACCGACATAAGCCTGACGGCCGAACATGTCGCCGCCCTGGCCCAGCTGACCGTTGAACACGTTGAAGCCGTTTTCCAACACGAAGATGGCCTTCAGACCGCCACCGAGGTCTTCCGTGCCGCGCAGGCCCCAACGGCTACCTTGCAGGTTGCCGCTGTTCATTGCATACAGCTTCTGGCCGTTGCTGTTGTTGTTGTAGGCGAAGCCTGCGTCGATGATGCCGTACAGCGTCACGCTGCTCTGCGCATGTGCGGCGCCTGCGAATGCGCCCAATGCGGCGAGAGCGAGAAGCGACTTTTTCATTGAATAGATCTCCAGGGAGTGTTTGCGACTTTGTGGCAAGGTCACTGTTCTAGCGCCAGTGTGTTGACGGTCCCTGCCGGGCTTCTAAATTGAAGTTGAGACGTAATGTAACAAAGAGACTTTGGCGGACAAAGGAAAAGGGGGTGATCCGCCGGACTAATGTGACGTTTACGCAACAGCGCTAAAATGTTGGTTTTGCAGGAGTTTTGCGACTCGTGTTTGCCCTAATTACCAAAACTGGTGCTTGCGAAGGGGCGATTTGGGTGCAGTTGCGTGGGCGGAAAGTGCTTCGTCAAAATTTGTCGGCACGCAAAATCGCGATGCATTCGCAACGGTTTCCATGGAAGAACCTGCACGCTCTCCGGACTGCCGCAAGCCCGTTCTGGCAAGCCCGCGCGGCGTCGCGGCCTGTCGATGTGCGCTAGAATCCGCGTTTTCCCTCGCATGCTCGCTCGGCCATTGGTCGCAGCACGAAATCAGTTCCGACGAGCCTGCGACTACGGTTTGCCGCAACGTGCAAATGCCGTGACAACGGACTATGAAGAGAGGTGACAACATGACGCTCGATGAAGTCATCAGCGAGTTCGATCGAGGCTTGCGCTCCATGACCGGTGTAAGTCGCATGTCGCGGCCGATTCCCGAATCGACGATCTCCGGCTCCGACCTGCAAGGCGGAGATCTCTCCGAAGAATCGCAACTCACCGAGAAAGAGCGCGCTCATTCGGCCGGCTTGATGCGTGTGAACCACGTGGGGGAAGTCTGCGCACAGGCGCTGTATCAGGCGCAAAAGCTCGCGACGAATTCGCCCGAGCTCAAGGCGGGCTTCGAGCGAGCGGCTCGCGAGGAAGAAGATCATCTCGCGTGGACGTCGACGCGGCTGAAGGATCTGGAGTCGCGGCCAAGCTTGCTGAACCCGTTGTGGTACGCGGGCGCGCTCGCGATCGGTTTCGTCGCGGGCCGCTTTGGCGATCGTGCGAGTCTCGGCTTCATGGCTGAAACCGAGCGCCAGGTCGAGCAGCATCTCGATGGCCACATGAAGACGCTGCCGGCGAACGATCACGCGTCGCGCGCGATCGTCGAGCAGATGCGTCTCGATGAAAGTGCGCACGCCGCCGCGGCGATCGGCGCGGGTGGAAGCGAAGTGCCGTTTCCGGTTCGCGCGCTGATGCGTGCGGCTTCCAAAGTGATGACCGGCACGGCCTACTACATATAGAGCATTGAACGCCTCGACCGATCGCGCAGCCGGTCGGCCCGAGGCGCATCCCGCTGGAACCCGACAGCAGACCACGAAACGGCCCGAAGAACCGTTACATTTCCCTCATTTCGCCTGCTCATTTCACGTACTACCTTCACATCCCGCACTAGCTCTCTAATTCATAACGGTTTTCTCTTTCACCGTCACTTCAAGCTCCCGCGCTAAGTCCTTGTTCTAGCGAATAAAAAGCACTCGAAAAAAAGTTACGCGTCTTGACCGAGGAAATGCGTTCCTCTAAAGTGGGAGACAGTGTGAGAAAGTGGTCTTTTGTGTGATTCAGAAGCCATTTTCGAGCAAAACTGGGTGGGACGGGCGTCAGGGTGGGCGTCCGAAACGGGGAGAGGGTGAGTGTTCCAAGGGGCGTCGGCGCTGACGCTCGATGCGAAAGGACGGATGTCGGTGCCGTCTCGCTATCGGGAAGCGCTGCAAGGGCAGGCAGAAGGCCGGGTGACGCTCACGAAGAGCCCGGATGGATGCCTGTTGCTCTTTCCTCGCCCGGAGTGGGAAGTCTTTCGCGCCAAGGTCGCCGCGCTTCCAATGGAAGCCATGTGGTGGCGGCGCATCTTTCTCGGTAATGCAATGGATGTCGAACTCGACAGCGCCGGGCGCGTGCTGGTCTCGCCCGAGCTGCGCGCTGCCGCGTCGCTGGAAAAAGAAGTGACCTTGCTCGGCATGGGCGCGCACTTCGAGTTGTGGGATTCGCAGACATACGCGGCGAAGGAAGCAGCGGCGATGGCGCAGGGCATGCCCGACGCGCTGAAGAATTTCACTTTCTGACGCGGCGCTGAAGAACATGGCGAAGTCGGGAAATGAGCTGCAGCACCGGACGGTGTTGCTGAACGAAGCGGTGGATGGGCTGATCACGCGCACGGACGGCATCTATATAGATGGCACGTTCGGGCGCGGCGGTCATAGTCGGGCGATCTTGCAGCAGTTGGGGGAAGCGGGGCAGCTCATCGCCTTCGACAAGGATCCTCTTGCAATCGCCACGGCGCAACAGATTCAAGACTCGCGTTTTTCGATCGTGCACGACAGCTTCGCGGCGTTGCGCGATGCGGCGAGCGAGCGTGGGATCGGGCGGGTGTCGGGCGTGTTGCTGGATCTTGGCGTGTCGTCGCCGCAGGTGGACGACCCGGAGCGCGGCTTCAGCTTCCGCGCAGAAGGTCCGCTCGACATGAGGATGGATCCGACTCGCGGCGAGTCGGCGGCTGAGTGGCTCGCACGGGCCACGGTGCAGGAAATCACGGAGGTCATCAGAGATTATGGGGAAGAACGGTTTGCTTTTCAGATTGCAAAGGCGCTTGTTGCTCGCCGGGCAGAGTCCGACCGTCTTGGGCCTTTCGACAGCACGAGCGAGCTTGCCGAAATCGTGGGTCACGTCGTCAAAACCCGTGAAAAGGGCAAGGACCCGGCAACTCGCACCTTTCAGGCTATACGGATTCACGTCAATCAAGAGCTTGCGGAGCTGCAGGTAGTACTTGAGTCGGCACTGGCATTGTTGGAGCAAGGGGGGCGGCTGGTCGTGATCAGCTTTCATTCACTCGAAGACCGGATCGTCAAGCGGTTCATGCAGGCGCACGCGAACGCGCCGGCGGTGGATCGTCGATTGCCGATCCGTGCGGTCGATCTTCCCAGCCCGCCGCTGCGCGTGGTGGGACGCGTGTTTCCGAGTGATGCCGAAGTCGCCGACAATCCGCGCGCGCGGTCCGCTGTGATGCGTATCGCTGAGCGGATCGCGCCATGAACCGACTCAATATCTTCTTGCTGATCATTGTGCTCGGGTGCGCGCTGTCGGTCGTCAGCTCCACCAATCAGCAGCGGGAGATATTCATCGACCTGCAGCGCGCGCAGTCGCAGGAGCGTCAGCTTCAGCAGGATTACGCGCAATTGCAGTATCAGCAGAGCGCGCTTTCGAAGACGTCGCGCATCGAGCAGTTGGCCACTAACTCACTGAAAATGCAGCCCGTGACGACCGGCCGCACGCAATATCTCACCTACGACACGGCGACCGGCAAGGCCGCCGACGCACCCATGCCGCCGCCGCTGCCGGCGTCGGCGCCGCCTGCCCGCGGAGCCAAGCGATGAAAAAATCCGCGAAGCAGAAAGACATCGCTCATACGCCGAACCCGCTTCTCGCCGTGCGCCTGCCGATGTGGCGCTCGAAGTTCGTCGTGTTCCTGCTCTTCATGGCGTTCGTCGCGCTCGCCGCACGCGCGTTCTGGATTCAGGGTCCGGGCAACGCGTTCTTCAAAAAGCAGGGCGAGAGCCGCTATCAGCGCACGCTCGAAATGCCGGCGACGCGCGGCCAGATCCGCGACCGCAACGGCCTCGTGCTCGCGACGAGCCTGCCGGTGAAGGCCATCTGGGCGATTCCCGAAGCCGTGCCGAACGATCTCGGCGCGGACAAGTTCGCGCAATTGTCCAAACTGCTCGAAATGCCGGAAAAAGAGCTGCGCGCGAAGCTCTCGATGGACAAGACCTTCGTCTACGTGAAGCGCCAGGTGTCGCTCGAAGTCGCGCAGAAAGTCGCCGCGCTCGATATTCCCGGCATTTATTCGCGCGGCGAATACAAGCGCTTCTATCCGGAAGGCGAAATCACCGCGCACCTGATTGGCTTTACTAATATTGAAGACAAGGGCCAGGAAGGCGTCGAACTCGGCGACCAGAACGTCCTCGCCGGCACGCCGGGCATGCGTCGCGTCATCAAGGACCGCATGGGCCACATCGTCGAGGACGTCGACGAGCAGGTCGTGCCGCACAACGGCACGGATGTCGAACTCTCGATCGACAGCAAGATTCAGTACATCGCGTACACGAACCTGAAGGCGGCCGTTGAGAAGTCGAAGGCGAAGGCAGGCGCGGCGATCGTGATCGACGTGAAAACGGGCGAGGTGCTCGCGCTCGTCAACTATCCCACTTACAACCCGAACGACCGCGCGCGCATGACGGGCGAGCAGTTGCGCAACCGCATTCTCACGGACACATTCGAGCCGGGCTCGATCATGAAGCCGTTCACCGTTTCGCTCGCGCTCGATCTGCATCGGGTGACGCCGAATACGCTCGTGGAAACGGGCGGCGGCGTGTTCGTGCTCGACGGTGCGCGTATCACGGACGATTCCGGGTTCGGCACGCTCACGGTCGGCGGCGTGATTCAGAAGTCGAGCAATATCGGCGCGACCAAAATTGCGATGCAATTGCGCCCCGAAGAAATGTGGAACATGTACACGAGCATCGGGCTCGGTCAGGCGCCGAAGGTCGGTTTCCCGGGCGCGGTGACGGGGCGTTTGCGGCCGTGGAAAAGCTGGAGGCGTATCGAGCAGGCGACGATGTCCTACGGTTACGGCTTGTCGGCGTCGCTGTTCCAGCTCGCGCGCGCGTACACGGCGATCGCTAACGACGGCACCATCCTGCCGGTTTCGATTTTCCGCACGCCCGGCGATCAGCCGCCAATCGGTCAGCAGGTTTTCGCGCCCACAACTGCACGACAAGTGCGCGCGATGCTCGAAACCGTGACGGCGAAGGGCGGCACGTCGCCGGATGCGGCTGTGCCCGGTTATCGCGTCGGCGGCAAGTCGGGCACGGCGTACAAGCACGGCGGTCACGGCTACGACCATTCGAAGTACCGCGCATCGTTCGTCGGCATGGGGCCGATGCCGAATCCGCGCATCGTCGTGGCGGTATCGGTCGACGAACCGACGGTCGGCAGCCACTTCGGCGGTCAGGTGTCGGGTCCGGTGTTCTCGGGCATCGTCGGCGATACCTTGCGCGCGCTCAACGTGCCGCCCGACATGCCGGTCAAGCAGATGGTCGTGACGGACGACTCGAACTCCGCCGCACAACCGGCCGCCCAGCAGCCGGCGAACAGAAACAACGCGAACACCGCGAAGAAAGTCGCGGTGTCGAGCAACACGAAGACGCACCCGGGAGTCGTGCGATGAGCGCGCAGGCCCGACAGAGCAAGATGCAAAAGGACGTATCACATGCCGTTCAATGGCTGCGCGCGCACGCGCAGCCCGAGGCGCAACTGCACGCCGACACGCGCTCGCTCAAAAGCGGCGACGTGTTCCTCGCCTATGCGGTCGACGGTGCGGACAACCGCCCGTATCTCGACGCCGCGCTCGCCGCGGGCGCGGCTGCGGCGCTGTATCAGCCGGAGAAGTTCGCGGGCAAGCCCGATGCATCGAAGACGCTTGCCGTGAAGGCGCTGAACGAGCTCGCGGGCCCGATCGCGTCCGCGTGGTACGGCGAGCCGACGGCATCGATGCTGACCGTTGGCGTGACGGGTACGAACGGAAAGACCTCGTGCAGTCAGTGGATCGCCACGGCGTTGACGGCGCTCGGCCGTCCGTGCGCGATCGTCGGAACGCTCGGCATCGGCATGCCGGGCAAGCTCGTGCATAGCGGGTTCACTACGCCCGACGCGCCGCAATTGCAGCGCAATCTCGCGCAACTGAAGGTGCAGGGCGCGGAAGGCGTCGCGATGGAAGTGTCGTCGCACGCGCTGCATCAGGGGCGCGTGAATGGCGTCGATTTCGACATCGCCATTTTCACGAATCTCACGCAGGATCATCTCGACTATCACGTCACCTTCGACGCTTATGAAGCCGCGAAGGCGCGTCTCTTCTCGTGGCCGTCGCTCAAGACGGCGATCGTCAATCGCGACGATGCGGCGGGCCGGCGTCTGATCGAATCGCTGCGCGGCAACGTGCGCACGATTGCCTACGGCGTCGAAATGCCCGCCGATGCCGCGCCGAGCGCCGACGCGATGCTGCTCGCGACGCCAGTCCGCGCGACCGCGACGGGCACCGCGTTTCATCTGTCGTCCGACTGGGGCGAGGCCGATGTCGAAGTGGGCACGCTCGGCACGTTCAACGTGAGCAACCTGCTTTCCGTGCTCGGCGTGCTGCTCGAAGTCGGCGTACCGTTCGCCGCCGCCGTCGCGCGCATCGAGAAGCTCGAATCCGTCAACGGCCGTATGGAGCGTCTCGGCGGACGCGTTCAGAGCGATGAACCGCTCGTCGTGATCGACTACGCGCACACGCCCGATGCACTCGACAAAACGCTCAGCGCGCTGCGCCCGATCGCTCAGGCGCGCGGCGGCGAGCTCGTCTGCATGTTCGGCTGCGGCGGCGATCGCGATGCGACCAAGCGCCCGTTGATGGGCGCGATCGCCGAGCGCCTCGCTGATCAGGTCGTCATCACGAGCGACAACCCGCGCAGCGAAGACCCGCAAGCCATCATCGATCAGATCGCAATCGGCATGACCGATGCCGCCAAGGCACGCCGCATCGAAGACCGCGCGAGCGCGATCCTGCAGGCGATCCGCTCGGCGGCGCGCGAGGATGTCGTCGTGCTCGCGGGAAAAGGACACGAAGCGACGCAGGAAATCATGGGTAAGAAGCGCGCGTTCTCGGATCAGGATCACGCGAGGCTCGCACTTGCCGCACGCGCCACGCAACAGCGCGGAGGTGGCGAATGACGATGTTCACCTTGCGCGAAGCCGCCGCGATGATTCCCGGCGCCGTCCTGAAGAGCGAAGAAAACGTGGCCATCGAGCGCATCGTCACGGACAGTCGCGGTGTTCAGGCCGGAGACCTGTTCGTCGCGGTGCGGGGCGATCGCTTCGATGCGCATGATTTCCTGAATCAGGTAGCGAAGAGCGGCGCGGCTGCGGCGCTCGTGTCACGCGACCCGAGCAACGTCGATGCCTGGCCGCTTCCTGTCATCAAGGTAAAGGACACGCGCGCCGCACTCGGTGCGCTGGCGCACGGCTGGCGCAAGCGCTTCACGATGCCGCTCGTCGCCGTCACGGGCAGCAACGGCAAGACGACAGTCAAGGAGATGATCGCCTCGATCTTCGCGGCTGCGGTCGGCGAGGAATCGCGTCTCGCGACGGCTGGCAACTTCAATAACGACATCGGCTTGCCGCTCACGCTGTTCCGTCTGAATGCGTCGCACAAGCTAGCGGTGGTCGAACTCGGCATGAATCATCCGGGCGAAACGGAAGCGCTCGGCAAGATCGCCGCGCCGGACGTCGCCGTCGTCAACAATGCGCAGCGCGAGCATCAGGAGTTCATGGCGACGGTCGAAGCGGTCGCGCTCGAGCATGCATCGGTGATTCACGCGCTCGGCGAAACAGGTACCGCCGTGTTCCCCGCCGACGATCAATACGCCGTCTTCTGGCGCACGGCCGCGACGGACAACGCAATCATCGACTTCGCGCTGACGGACGACGCGTCGAAAGCAGCCGTCACCGGCACGCTCGAAGGCACGACGGTGCGCATGCAGACGCCGCAAGGCGCGCTCGACGTCGCGTTGAACGTGCTCGGCGAACACAACGCGCGCAATGCGATGGCCGCGACCGCTGCCGCGCTCGCCGCGGGCGTCTGGCTCGATGCGATCAAGCGCGGCCTCGAATCGTTCCAGCCGGTGAAGGGCCGCCTGCAGGTGAAGCGCGCGATCCTCGGCGCGCTCGCGGGCGCGACCGTCATCGACGACACGTACAACTCGAATCCCGATTCGATGCGCGCCGCGATCGACGTGCTCGCATCGCAGGCAGCGCCCCGCGTGCTCGTGATGGGCGACATGGGCGAGGTCGGCGAAGAAGGTCCGGCGTTTCATCGGGAAGTCGGTGCGTATGCAGCCGAGCGCGGCATCGATGCGCTCTTCGCGCTCGGCGCCGCCAGTGTCGATTCGGTGAACGCATTCAACGCGCAAGCATCGAAGCAAACCGCGCAGCATTTCGGTGACGTCACCGCAATGGTCGCAGCGCTCGAACGCGCAGGTTACGGCAACAACGCAACGTATCTCGCCAAAGGCTCGCGCTTTATGAAGATGGAGCGCGTGGTGGACGCCTTGACGATTCCACAACAACCCGCTGCGGGCAATGCGCCCGCGGCACATTGATTCACTGAAAGAGAAGGACCCGTATGCTACTCGCACTCGCGCAATGGCTTCAGAATGACGCCAGCTTCATGCGCGTGTTTACCTACATCACGTTCCGCGCCGTGGGAGCCACGGCGACGGCGCTTTTGATCGGCCTCGTTTGCGGCCCGTGGGTCATCCGCAAGCTGACCTCGCTCAAGGTCGGCCAGGCCGTGCGCAAAGATGGCCCGCAGACGCACCTCGTTAAATCCGGCACGCCGACGATGGGCGGCGTGCTGATTCTCATCGGCATCGCGGTATCGACGCTGCTTTGGGCCGATCTCACGAACCGCTTCGTGTGGATCGTGATGCTCGTCACTTTCGGCTACGGCGTGATCGGCTGGGTGGATGACTATCGCAAGGTCGTGCACAAGGACCCGCGCGGCATGTCATCGCGCGAGAAGTATTTCTGGCAATCGGTGATCGGCATTTTCGCGGCCGTGTATCTCGCGTTCAGCGTCTCGGAGGCGAACAACGCGCGCGTGTTCGATCTCTTCATGGCGTGGGTGAAGAGCGGCCTGTCGATGGGCCTGCCCGCGCGCGCGGACCTGATGCTGCCGTTCCTCAAGTCGATCACCTATCCGCTCGGCGTGTGGGGCTTCATCGCGATGACGTATTTCGTGATCGTCGGTTCGAGCAACGCGGTGAATCTCACCGATGGCCTCGACGGCCTCGTCATCATGCCCGTCGTGCTCGTGGGTGCGTCGCTCGGCGCGTTCGCGTACGTGATGGGCAGCTCGGTCTACTCCAAATATCTGTTGTTCCCGCACATTCCCGGCGCAGGCGAACTTTTGATCTTTTGTTCCGCAATGGGAGGCGCGGGTCTCGCGTTTCTCTGGTACAACACGCACCCCGCGCAAGTCTTCATGGGCGATGTCGGCGCGCTCGCGCTCGGCGGCGCGCTCGGGACGATCGCGGTGATCGTCCGTCAGGAGATCGTGCTCTTCATCATGGGCGGCATTTTCGTCGCGGAAACGCTCTCCGTGATGCTGCAAGTCTTTTGGTTCAAGTTCACGAAGCGCCGCTACGGCGAAGGCCGACGCTTCTTCAAGATGGCGCCGCTGCATCACCACTACGAGTTGTCCGGCTGGACCGAGACGCAAGTGGTCGTGCGCTTCTGGATCATCACGTTGATGCTGTGTCTCTTCGGTTTGTCGACGCTCAAGTTGCGTTGATCTTTTTGCGTTTTCGCGGTTTCAGGTTCTTGGGAAAGGTAAAGCGATGTTTGGCGAGAAGTTTGTCGGTCGGCAAAGTCCGATGGTGCTCGTGCTGGGACTCGGTGAATCCGGTCTGGCGATGGCGCGCTGGTGCGCCAGGCACGGTTGCCGCCTGAAGATCGCCGACACGCGCGAAACGCCGCCGAATCTTTCCGAGCTCGCGATCCACAAGATCGACGCGGATTTCATCGGCGGCGCGTTCACGCCCGCTTTGCTCGATGGCGGCATCGAACTCGTCGCGATCAGTCCGGGGCTTTCGCCGCTCGCGCCCGATCTCGCGCCGTTGATCGCCGCAGCGAACGAACGCGGCATTCCCGTGTGGGGCGAACTCGAACTCTTCGCGCAGGCGCTCGCCGGATTGAGCCTGAACGGTTACGCGCCGAAGGTCATCGCGATCACCGGCACGAACGGCAAGACCACGACCACCGCGCTCACCGGCCTTTTGTGCGAGCGTGCGGGCAAGTCGGTCGCGGTTGCGGGCAACATCAGCCCGTCGATGCTCGACAAGCTGACCGAAGCCATCGATCAAACCGCGCTCCCGGATGTCTGGGTGCTCGAACTGTCGAGCTTCCAGCTGGAAACCTCGCATACCTTCGCTCCGCACGCGGCCGCGGTGCTCAACATCACGCAGGATCATCTCGACTGGCACGGCGGCCTGGACGCGTATGCCGCCGCCAAGGGACGCATCTTCGGTCTGCGCACGACGCGTGTGCTGAACCGTGACGACGCCCGCACGATGGCGCTCGCGAAAAACATCGCGCAGGACCGCGTCGTGACGTTCGGGCTGAACGAGCCGTGTCATGTCGGCGATTATGGTTTGCTGCGCGACAACGGCATGACGTGGCTCGTCATCGGTGTCGATCGAGATGCCGCCGACGAACCCGCGCCGTCGCGCCGCCGCAAGCAGGAATTCAGCGAGCCGAACGTCGTCTCGAAGCGGCTGATGCCGGTCGATGCACTGCGTATCCGCGGTCTTCATAACGCGGCGAACGCGCTTGCGGCGCTCGCGCTCGCGCGTGCGATCGATCTGCCGCTCGCCGCGCTGTTGCACGGCTTGCGCGAGTATCGCGGCGAGCCGCATCGCGTGGAAGTGATCGCTCAGATCGATGGCGTCGATTACGTCGACGACAGCAAGGGCACCAACGTCGGCGCGACGGTTGCAGCGCTCGATGGCCTCGCGCAACGCATCGTGCTGATCGCCGGCGGCGACGGCAAGGGTCAGGACTTTTCGCCGCTCGAAGCGCCTGTCGCACGCTGGGCGCGCGCGGTCATGCTGATCGGTCGCGACGCGCCGCGCATCCGCGAAACGCTCGCGTCTACAGGTGTCGTGCTCGAAGACCACGCGACGCTCGAAGCCGCGACGAACGCCGCCGCGCGCATCGCGGAAGCCGGCGACGCCGTGCTGCTCTCGCCCGCGTGCGCGAGCCTCGACATGTTCAGGAACTACGCACACCGCGCCGATGTGTTTCGCGGCGCGGTCGAAGAAATCGCCGCCGCGCGGGGAGTGATGCTATGAGCTGGTCGGACCGCTTCGGATCGAAACTCACGGGCCAGCGCAACGCTATGCCGGGCGACTCGCTCGCGGGCCGCTCGAATTCCGGCTCCGGCACGCGAGGCGGCATTTCGAGCGCGGTGAACGGCGTGCGCCCCGCGCGCTCGCGCATGCTCGACTACGACTATTCGCTGCTGTGGGTGATGATCTCGCTGCTCGGCCTCGGCATCGTGATGGTGTATTCGGCGTCGATCGCAATGCCGGATTCTCCGAAGTACGCGAGCTATCGGGACTATCACTTCCTCGTGCGCCACCTGGTCTCGATCACGACGGCGCTCGTCGGCGCGATCATCGCGTTCAAGATTCCGATCAAGACCTGGGAGAAGTACGCGCCGAAGCTGTTTCTCTTCGCGCTGGTGCTGCTCGTCATCGTGCTGATTCCGCACGTCGGTAAAGGCGTAAACGGCGCGCGCCGCTGGATTCCGCTCGGCATCACGAACATGCAGCCGTCGGAAATCATGAAGCTCGCGGTGACGATCTACGCCGCGAACTACACCGTGCGCAAGCAGGAATTCATGCACAGCTTCGGCAAGGGCTTTCTGCCGATGGCCGTCGCGGTCGGCGCGGTCGGCGCGTTGCTGCTGCTCGAACCCGACATGGGCGCGTTCATGGTGATCGCCGCCATCGCGATGGGCGTGCTGTTCCTCGGCGGCGTCAACGGCAAGCTGTTCGGCGGACTGGTGGCGACGGCGGTCGGCACGTTCACGCTGCTCGTGTGGGCATCGCCGTGGCGCCGCGAGCGGATCTTCGCTTACCTCGATCCGTGGGACGACCGTTATGCGCAAGGCAAGGCGTACCAGTTGACGCACTCGCTGATCGCGTTCGGACGCGGCGAGTGGCTCGGCGTCGGCCTCGGCGGGAGCGTCGAAAAGCTCAACTATCTTCCGGAAGCGCATACCGACTTCATCCTCGCGGTGATCGGCGAGGAGCTCGGATTCGTCGGCGTGATCTGCGTGATCCTGCTGTTTTACTGGATCGTGCGCCGCGCGTTCGAGATCGGCCGCCAGGCGCTCGCGCTCGATCGCACGTTCGCCGGTCTGATGGCGAAGGGCGTCGGCATCTGGTTCGGCGCGCAGACGTTCATCAACATGGGCGTGAATCTCGGCCTCCTGCCGACCAAAGGTCTCACGCTGCCGCTCGTCAGCTACGGCGGCTCGGGCATTTTGCTGAACTGCGTGGCGCTGGCTGTTTTGCTGCGCGTGGATTACGAGAACCGGGTGCTCATGCGCGGAGGAAAAGTATGACCGCGCAACGCGACCGCACCTTGATGGTGATGGCAGGCGGCACCGGGGGCCACGTGTTCCCGGGGCTCGCGGTCGCGCACTGGATGCAGGCGCACGGCTGGCGCGTGGTGTGGCTCGGCAATGCGAACGGCATGGAAGCGACGCTCGTGCCGAAGCATGGCATTCCGATGGAATACGTGCGCTTCGGCGGCGTGCGGGGCAAAGGCATCAAGACGAAGCTGATGCTGCCGGTGAATCTGCTGCGCGCGTGCTCGCAGAGTCTCGCCGCGCTGCGTCGCGTGAAGCCGGACGTCGTGCTCGGCATGGGCGGCTACATCACGTTTCCGGCGGGCATCATGACGAAGCTCGCGGGCTGCCCGCTCGTGCTGCACGAACAAAATTCGATCGCGGGACTCGCGAACAAGGTGCTCGCGCATCTCGCCAAACGCGTGCTCGTCGCGTTCCCGAATGCTCTGCCGAATGCCGAATGGACCGGCAATCCGATCCGCGCGGAACTAACGAGCGCGTTGCCACCCAAAGTACGCTACGCCGCGCGTTCCGGGCGTCTGAATGTGCTCGTCGTCGGCGGCAGTCTCGGCGCGGCCGCATTGAACGAAACCGTGCCGAAGGCGCTCGCGATGCTCTCTCCGGAAGAGCGTCCGCGCGTCGTTCATCAGGCGGGCGCGAAGCATATCGAAGCACTGGAAGCGAACTACGCGGCGGCAGGTCTCACACGCGGTGAAGACCTGCAACTCGTGCCGTTCATCGAGGACATGGCGCTCGCGTACGCATCGGCGGATCTCGTCATCTGCCGCTCGGGCGCAATGACGGTGTCGGAGATCGCCGCGGTCGGCGTTGCCGCGCTCTTCGTGCCGTTCCCGTTCGCCGTCGACGATCACCAGACGACCAACGGCGCCTTTCTCGCGAAGAACGGCGCGGCTGAATTGATACAACAACGCGATTTGTCGGCGCAGAAGCTCGCCGACTGGCTACGCGCACAGTCGCGCGCATCGCTCGAGCAAATGGCCGAGCGCTCGCGCGCACTCGCGAAACCGGACGCGACCGAGAAGGTCGCGAGCATATGCGCCGACGTGGCCGGCGCGCGTGTGAACGCGCAAGCTCGGGAGGCACATTAAATGAAACATATCGTCAAGCATATTCACTTCGTCGGGATTGGCGGCGCTGGCATGAGCGGCATCGCCGAGGTGCTCCTCAATCTCGGCTATCACGTGAGCGGTTCGGATCTCGCGAACGGCGCCGTGACCGAGCGGCTGCGTGCGCTCGGCGCGCGTGTCGAGATCGGCCATCACGAGCAGAACATCGAAGGCGCCAATGCTGTCGTCGTGTCGACGGCCGTGCGTTCCGACAATCCCGAAGTGCTCGCCGCGCGCCATCGCCGCGTGCCGATCGTGCCGCGCGCCGTGATGCTCGCGGAGCTGATGCGTCTGAAGCAGGGCATCGCGATCGCCGGTACGCACGGCAAGACCACGACGACTTCGCTCGTCGCAAGCGTGCTCGCCGCGGGCGGGCTCGATCCGACCTTCGTGATCGGCGGCCGCCTGAACAGCGCGGGCGCGAACGCGCGTCTCGGCACGGGCGATTTCATCGTCGCGGAAGCGGATGAATCGGACGCATCGTTCCTGAATCTCTTCCCGGTGATCGAAGTCATCACGAACATCGACGCCGATCACATGGACACCTACGGCCACGATTTCGCGCGGCTGAAGCAGGCGTTCATCGAGTTCACGCATCGTCTGCCGTTCTATGGCATAGCGGTGTTGTGCGTCGACGATCCGAACGTGCGCGAGATTCTGCCGTTCGTGTCGAAGCCGATCATTCGCTACGGCCTCGGCGCTGAAGCCGAAGTGCGCGCGGTGAACGTCGAGGCGCGCGATGGCCGCATGCATTTCACGACGCTGCGCGCGGATGCGCCGTCGCTCGACATCGTGCTGAATCTTCCGGGCACGCACAACGTGCAGAACGCGCTCGCGGCCATTGCAATCGCAACTGAACTCGAAGTCGCCGATGCCGATATCCAGCGTGCGCTCGCCGAATTCAACGGCGTGGGCCGGCGCTTCCAGCGTTACGGCGAAGTGAACGCGAGCACCGGCGAAGGCGCGTACACGCTGATCGACGATTACGGTCATCACCCGGTCGAAATGGCTGCGACGATCGCGGCGGCGCGCGGCGCCTTTCCCGATCGCCGTCTCGTTCTCGCGTTCCAGCCGCATCGCTATACGCGTACGCGCGATTGCTTCGAGGATTTCGTGAGAGTGCTGTCCACGGTCGATGCGCTCGTGCTCACCGATGTCTACGCGGCAGGCGAAGCGCCCATCGTCGCGGCGGACGGCCGGGCATTGGCGCGCGCGATTCGCGTCGCGGGCAAGGTGGAGCCGGTGTTCGTCGAAACGATCGACGAAGTGCCCGACGCGGTGACGACGATCGCGCGCAACGGCGATGTGGTGATCACAATGGGCGCGGGTTCCATCGGCGGTGTGTGCGGAAAGCTGGCCAATGTGGCCAACGGCCAGAACTGAAATGACAGACGTAACGAGCAATCAAGTGAATCAAATCGATCCGGCCGTGTTCGGCAAAGTCGCGGTGCTGCTCGGTGGAAATTCCGCCGAACGCGAGGTCTCGCTCAATTCCGGGCGCCTCGTGCTCGAAGGTCTGCGCGACGCAGGCATCGACGCGCATCCCTTCGATCCGGCCCGGCATCCGCTTTCGGATCTGAAGGCGCAAGGCTTCGTGCGCGCGTTCATCGCGCTGCATGGCGGCTACGGCGAGAACGGGCAACTGCAAGGCGCGCTGGATTTCTACGGCATCCGTTATACGGGCAGCGGCGTGCTCGGCTCGGCGCTCGGCATGGACAAGCTGCGCACGAAGCTCGTGTGGCAGCAGACCGGCATTCCGACGCCGCCGTTCGAAACCGTGTTCCGCGGCGAAGACTACGCGGCGCGTGCGCAGGACATCATCGCGAAGCTCGGGCTGCCGCTCTTCGTGAAGCCGGCAAGCGAAGGATCGAGTGTCGCGGTCATCAAGGTGAAGAGCGCGGAAACGCTCGTGCCCGCGCTCGCCGAAGCGGCGAACTTCGACAAGATCGTGATCGTCGAGAAAAGCATCGAAGGCGGCGGCGAGTTCACGTGCTGCATCGCGGGCGATCTCGACTTGCCCGTCATCAAGATCGTTCCGGCGGGCGAGTTCTACGACTATCACGCGAAGTACGTCGCCGACGACACGCAGTACCTGATTCCGTGCGGCCTGACCGAAGCCGAAGAAGCGCGCATGAAGCAACTGACCAAGCGCGCTTTCGAGATTCTCGGCTGCACCGACTGGGGCCGCGCCGACTTCATGCTCGACTCGGACGGCAACCCGTATTTCCTCGAAGTGAACACGGCGCCCGGCATGACCGATCACTCGCTGCCGCCGAAGGCCGCGCGCGCGGTCGGCATCAGCTACAAGGATCTCGTCGTGAAGGTGCTGTCGCTCACGCTGAAGAATTAGGTCGATCACACACAGGACACGAAGAAGCGAAACCATGTGGAACAACGTTCGCCAACTCAACCTCGCCGCCAATGCGCTGCACGTCGTGCTCGTGCTGCTGCTTCTGGGCGCCGCGGGTTACTGGGCGATCCAGCGTCCCGAGTTTCGCCTGCGCGAAATTCAGATCGACGGAGACACCACGCACGTCAGTTCGCCGGTCGTGCGCGCGAGCGTGGTTGGTCATCTGAAGGGCAACTTCTTCACCGTCGATCTCGATGCGGCGCGCGCCGCGTTCGAGCAGGTGCCGTGGGTGCGCCACGCGAGCGTGCGGCGCGTGTGGCCGAACGCGCTCGCGGTGACGCTGGAGGAATACAAGCCGCTCGGCACGTGGGGCAACGATCAACTGGTGAGCGTCGACGGCGATCTCTTCACGGCGAATCAGGGCGAACTCGACGACGATCTGCCGGCGTTCGATGGTCCCGAGGGCACGGCGAAGGAAGTGGTCGCGCGGTATCGCGATTTTCAGAAGTGGTTCGCGCCGCTGGATGCGAAGCCGGAGGAAGTGACGCTCTCGCCGCGTTTCGCGTGGACGGTCAAGCTCTCGAACGGCACGCAGATCGAACTCGGCCGCGAGCGCAATCCGGACACGCTGAATGACCGTTGCAAGCGTTTTGTCGCGTCGTGGACGTCCGTTACGGGACGATGGGGGAAAGACATCGAATATGCGGATTTGCGGTACCCGAACGGCTTCGCCATACGAGCCGCGAACATGCGCTTCATCAACGACACCGATAAGGCCAAGAAGTAAGCAGACATCACAGGCATGAGCACGCTATGAGCAAAGACTACAAAGACCTGCTGGTTTCCCTCGACATCGGAACGTCGAAGGTGGTCGCGATCGTCGCCGAACTGAAGGGCGAAGGCCACTACGAGGTGATCGGACTCGGTCAGAGCGACTCGAAGGGGTTGAAGAAGGGCGTCGTGGTCAACATCGAGGCCACGGTGCAGTCCATCCAGCGCGCGCTGGAGGAGGCCGAACTCATGGCCGATTGCAAGATCACGAACGTCTTCACCGGGATCGCGGGCAGCCATATCCGCAGCTTCAATTCGAGCGGCATGGTCGCGATCAAGGACAAGGAAGTCACGCAGGCGGACGTCGCGCGCGTGATCGAGACGGCCAAGGCGATCAACATCCCGACCGATCAGCAGGTGCTGCACATCCTGACGCAGGAATTCATCATCGACGGCCAGGAAGACGTGCGCGAGCCGATCGGCATGAGCGGCATCCGCCTCGAAGTGAAGGTGCACATCGTGACGGGCGCGGTGAGCGCGGCGCAGAACATCGTGAAGTGCGTGCGCCGCTGCGGGCTCGAAGTGAACGACCTGATCCTGCAACCGCTGGCGTCGTCGCTCGCGGTGCTGACCGAGGACGAAAAGGAACTCGGCGTGGTGCTGGTCGATATCGGCGGCGGCACGACCGACATCGCCATCTTCAGCGAAGGCGCGATCCGTCATACGGCCGTGATTCCGATCGCTGGCGACCAGATCACGAGCGACGTCGCGATGGCGCTGCGCACGCCGACGCCCGACGCGGAAGACATCAAGGTGAGCTACGGCATCGCGAAGCAGGCGCTCGCCGATCCGGACGAAATGATCGAAGTGCCGGGCCTCGGCGAGCGCGGTCCGCGCACGCTGTCGCGTCAGGCGCTGGCGGCGGTCGTGGAGCCGCGCGTCGAAGAGCTGTTCTCGCTGGTGCAGCAGGTCGTGCGCGAGTCGGGCTACGAAGAGCTGCTGTCGAGCGGCGTCGTGCTGACCGGCGGCGCGGCGATGATGCCCGGCATGGTCGAGCTCGGCGAAGACATCTTCCTGAAGCCGGTGCGCATCGGCGTGCCGGAATACGCGGGCGGTCTCGCCGACGTGGTGCGCAATCCGCGCTACTCGACGGCAATGGGCTTGCTCGCCGAAGGACGCTCGCAACGCATGCGCGGCCGCAAGGTCGCAGTGCAAAACGGTTCGATGGGACAAGTCTTCTCGCGGATGAAGGACTGGTTCCTCGGAAACTTTTAAGCAACAGGCAATAAAAAGAATTACGCGCTGGTACCGGCGGCTGGCGCGCGACGAAAGGTTGCCCGATCTTTCATCGAATAACGCCGATCTTCATTCTTGACGGAGGCAACATGGATTTCGAAATGCTGGAAACGGAAACCAACGGAACGATCATCAAGGTCGTGGGCGTTGGTGGTGCTGGCGGCAACGCGGTTCAGCACATGATCAACCGTGGTGTGCAGGGCGTCGACTTCATCGTGATGAACACCGACGCTCAGGCGCTCGCGCGTTCCCGCGCGCCGGCAGTTCTGCAACTCGGCATGACCGGTCTGGGCGCAGGTGCGAAACCGGATAAGGGCAAGGAAGCCGCGGAAGACGCGCGCGAGCGTATCGCCGATGCACTGCGCGGCGCGCACATGGTGTTCATCACCGCGGGCATGGGCGGCGGCACGGGCACGGGCGCCGCGCCGGTGGTCGCGCAGATCGCCAAGGAAATGGGCATTCTGACCGTCGGCGTGGTGAGCAAGCCGTTCGAGTTCGAAGGTGGCCGCCGCATGCGCGTCGCGGAAGCCGGCTCGCAGCAACTGGAGGATCACGTCGACTCGCTGATCGTCGTGCTCAACGACAAGCTGTTCGAGGTGATGGGCGATGACGCCGAGATGGACAAGTGCTTCCAGTGCGCGGACGACGTGCTGAACAACGCAGTGGCCGGGATCGCGGAAATAATCAACGTCGATGGTCTCGTGAACGTCGACTTCGAAGACGTGAAAACGGTGATGGGCGAGCAGGGCAAGGCGATGATGGGCACGGCGACGGTCGCCGGCGTCGATCGCGCGCGACTCGCCGCCGAGCAGGCTGTCGCAAGCCCGCTGCTGGAAGGCGTGGATCTGTCGGGCGCGCGTGGCGTGCTGGTGAACATCACGTCGAGCCGTTCGCTGCGTCTGTCGGAAACGCGTGAAGTGATGAACACCATCAAGAGCTACGCAGCCGATGACGCAACGGTGATCTTCGGCGCCGTGTACGACGACGCAATGGGCGATGCACTGCGCGTGACGGTGGTGGCAACTGGTCTGGGCCGCGCGGCGAAGAAGCAGCAGCAAGCGCCGATGACCCTGCTGCGCACGGGCACCGACAATCAGCCGATCGCGCACGGCCATCAGCCTTCGCACAACACGTACGGCGCGCAGCATGGGCAATCGACGACGGATTACGGTCAGCTCGACACCCCGGCCGTGTGGCGTTCGACGCGCGAAACTGCGGCATCGCACGTGCAGGCGCTGCAGGAAAAGGGCGTCGATACGTATGACATTCCGGCGTTCCTGCGCAAGCAAGCGGACTGAGCAGGCGCACGTTATTTGCTGCCGAGTGAGGTATGACGACGCGGCACACCGCGTGCACGCGCTGAACATGTCGTGCGGATGATGCAGGCTTCGCGTGGGGCGACTGTCCAAGGCCGCGTCCTGGATGCACAATGGACGCCGGGCCGTGGCCAGCCGACCCCCACGATTCTGCCCCTGACGTCGAGGAAGGCAGATTGAAGCCGAAATTGCCGCAATGATGTTCGGCACGGTTGCGGGACGATGCAATCGCGAGGATGTCCGCGAGCACTGATGAGGGAAGGACCGAGCATGATCAAAGTGGGTGATACGTTGCCCGACGTGCGTCTCTTCGAGTTCATCGAGGAGGCCACCGAGGGCTGCGCCGTGGGACCGAATGCGTTCCCGGTGCGCGAGCGGTGCGCCGGCAAGCGCGTGGTGATCTTCGGATTGCCGGGCGCGTTTACGCCGACATGCTCCGCCAGACACGTGCCTGGCTACGTCGAAGCCGCTGCGGATCTGTCCGCCGCGGGAATCGACGAAATCTGGTGCGTTTCCGTCAACGACGCGTTCGTCATGAGCGCGTGGGGACGCGATCTTCAAGCCTCGGGCAAGGTGAAGATGATCGCGGACGGCAGTGCGCGTTTCACTCAGGCACTCGGACTGGATCAGGATTTGTCGGAGCGTGGCATGGGAATTCGTTCCCAGCGCTACGCGATGGTGGTCGGCGACGGCGTGGTCAAGACGTTGTCAGTCGAAGCGCCTGGCAAGTTCGAAGTCAGCGACGCTCAAAGCATCCTGGCGACGTTGCGCTGATTGCAGCGGCGCGGCGTTGCCTTCGCGCAACGCCTGAAGCGCCCTCGCATTGAGTTGCAGCTTTGGGGCCGATGACCGGAAATGCCTCCATTCCGGGCATCGGCCCGTTCTACTTCATAATCTGGCCGCCGCGACGTAACACAGGGAAACAGTTGATACCACCTGGATCAGGACGATGCGCGACGAATGGAGTATACTTCGAGCTATTAGAATTTAACGCACGATTGATTCTCTTTATAGGGAACATAAATCGGAAAGAACATCATGTTGAAGCAGCGAACAATCAAGACCGTCGTCAAAACCGTGGGGATCGGGCTCCACTCCGGTAGCAAGGTCAATCTGACTCTGCGCCCCGCACCCATTGGCACGGGCATCGTATTTTCGCGCGTCGACCTGCCCGAACCCGTCGACATTCCGGCGTCCGCAATGGCGATCGGAGATACGCGTCTCGCGTCCGTGCTGCAGAAGGACGGCGCGCGCGTGTCGACCATCGAGCACCTGATGTCGGCGTGCGCGGGTCTTGGCATCGACAACCTATACGTCGACGTGACCGCCGAAGAAATTCCGATCATGGACGGCAGCGCGGCTTCGTTCGTGTTTCTGATCCAGTCGGCGGGTATCGAAGAGCAGAACGCACCGAAGCAATTCATCAAGGTGACGAAGCCTGTCGAAGTGCGCGACGGCGACAAGTTCGCGCGTCTCGAACCGTACTTCGGTTTCAAGTTGAGCTTTACTATCGATTTCCGCCATCCGGCCGTCGACAAGACCGGTCAGGCGCTCGAAGTGGACTTCGCGACGACTTCCTACGTGCGCGAGATCGCCCGCGCCCGCACGTTCGGCTTTGCGCACGAAGTCGAGATGATGCGCGAACTCGGACTCGCGCGCGGCGGCAGCATGGACAACGCGATCGTGCTGGACGAATACCGCATCCTGAACAACGACGGCCTGCGTTACGACGACGAGTTCGTGAAGCACAAGATGCTCGACGCGATCGGCGACCTTTACGTGGTCGGCCATCCGTTGCTGGCGTCGTACAAGGCGTACAAGGGCGGCCACGCGATGAACAACATGCTGCTGCGTGAATTGCTCGCGAACGAAGACGCGTATGAAATCGTCACGTTCGAGGACACGCAAAAGGCGCCGCGCGGTTTCGCATTCGATACGCAGACGGCATTTGCCTGACTTAACGCAATTATTCGGCAGTCAGAGATGAGCGGCAGCGAAAGCGCCGCTCATTTTTTTTGCGCGCGCCCCTGATGACGCGAAGCCATTCGCGCGAGCGCTTCCTGCAGCGGCGACGGCTCGAGCGCTTCGGCCAGTTCCTGTAGCGCGGAAGCGCCCGCCGCCGACATGCGCGCCTGTTTGGGCGGCACGGGCTCTTTCATCGATTGGGGACGCACGCGAATTTTCAGCGCGTTGACGGCCCAGCCGCGCTGCTGAAGATCCGAAAGCAGACGCGGCTCCAGATGCCGCAAACGCGCGGCCAGCGCGTTATGCGCCGCAAAGAGCGCGAGTACGCCGTCCTTGATGAATCCCGGTTCCACGTTCGACGCCAGATAATCCGGCAGGAGCGAGCTCAAATCGCGCTGCAGCGCCGCCACCTGCTCGACCCCGGCACGCAGCGCGCGAAACGCATCGGTGCGATCGAGCACGTCGGCGACGGCTTGCGGCTTGCGTGGATCGAAACGCGACCTTGAATTTGTAGAAAAGCGGCTCATTTTTGCCTAGGCGGACGCCCGATGGAACGGCTCGATTGTACGCGAGGAGACCCGCAGTGCCCGGTCGTTGGCCGTTTCGGGCGATGTTTGCCGAAAAGCTTTCACCCCGTTGACTGTCGCGCCGCGCCGACGCCCGCGCGGGCACGCCAACGCAAGGTCTGCCAAACTCGCGTGCTAAAATTCCCGATTCGAATTTCACCTTATGGACTTAAGTCGCCGAGGTTCTCCGAGCCCGGACGCAGCTTGCACATGCGCCCGTCCGAAGCCGCGACGCAGACACTGATCCGATGACGACCGGTTTCCTTCAGAAGATTTTTGGCAGCCGCAATCAGCGGCTGGTCAAGCAGTATCAAAAGACCGTTGTGGCGATCAATGCCCTTGAGCCGACCGTCGAGAAGTACTCGGACGACCAGCTGCGCGCCAAGACCGACGAGTTCCGCCAACGTGTCGCGGGCGGTGAATCGCTCGACGTGATCCTGCCCGAGGCGTTCGCCGTCTGCCGCGAAGCGAGTAAGCGCGTCCTGAAGATGCGCCACTTCGACGTCCAGCTCATCGGCGGCATGGTCCTGCACTACGGCAAGATCGCCGAAATGCGCACCGGCGAGGGCAAGACGCTCGTCGCGACGCTCGCCGCGTATCTGAACGCGCTGTCGGGCCGTGGCGTGCACGTCGTCACGGTGAACGACTACCTCGCCCAGCGCGACGCCGAATGGATGGCGCGTCTCTACAACTTCCTCGGGCTCTCGTGCGGCGTGAATCTGTCGCAGATGGAGCACTCGCAGAAACAGGAAGCGTACGCGGCGGACATCACCTACGGCACGAACAACGAGTTCGGCTTCGACTATCTGCGCGACAACATGGTCTACGAGACCACCGCGCGCGTGCAGCGGCCGCTCAATTTCGCGATCGTCGATGAAGTGGACTCGATTCTCATCGACGAGGCGCGTACACCGCTCATCATCTCCGGCCAGGCCGAAGATCACACCGACCTCTACGTGCGTATGAACGCGCTGCCGCCGCTGCTCGAACAGCAGATCGGCGAGGAAAAGGCGGACGGCACGGGCGTCGAGAAGCCGGGCGACTACACGCTCGACGAAAAGGCGCGCCAGGTGTTCCTGACTGAATCGGGCCACGAGAAGGCCGAGCGCCTGCTCGCCGAGTGGGGCCTGATCGGCGAAGGCGAGAGCCTTTACGCGCCGCAGAACATCACGCTGATGCACCACATCTATGCCGCGTTGCGCGCGCATACGCTCTTCCTGCGCGATCAGCACTACGTGGTGCAGAACGGCGAAGTCGTGATCGTCGACGAATTCACGGGCCGCATGATGAACGGCCGGCGCTGGTCGGACGGTCTGCATCAGGCCGTCGAGGCGAAGGAACACGTCCAGATTCAGGCCGAGAACCAGACGCTCGCGTCCATCACGCTGCAGAACTACTTTCGCATGTACGCGAAGCTGTCCGGCATGACCGGCACCGCGGACACGGAAGCGTATGAATTCAACGAGATCTACGGCCTCGAAACGGTCGTGATCCCGACCAACCGTCCGCCGAAGCGCGTCGACAAGCAGGACCAGATCTACAAGACGTCGAAGGAACGCTATGACGCGGTGATTCGTGACATCCGCGATTGCGTCGAGCGCGGTCAGCCGACGCTCGTCGGCACGACGTCGATCGAAGCGTCCGAACTGCTGTCCGGCCTGCTCGGTCAGGCGGGCGTGAAGCACGAAGTGCTCAACGCGAAGCAGCACGCGCGCGAAGCGGCGATCGTCGCCGAAGCGGGCCGTCCGGGCGTCGTCACGATCGCGACGAACATGGCCGGCCGCGGTACGGACATCGTGCTCGGCGGCAATGTCGAAAAGCAGGCGTCGTTCATCGAGGCGGATCTGTCGATCCCCGAAGACGAGAAAGCCACGCGCATCCAGAAACTGCACGACGAATGGCAGACGCTGCACGATCACGTGAAGGCCGCGGGCGGTCTGCATATCATCGGCACCGAGCGTCACGAGTCGCGCCGTATCGACAACCAGTTGCGCGGCCGCGCGGGCCGTCAGGGCGATCCGGGTTCGTCGCGCTTCTATCTGTCGCTGGATGATCCGCTCCTGCGCATTTTCGCGGGCGACCGCGTGCGCGCGATCATGGATCGCCTGAAGATGCCGGAAGGCGAGCCGATCGAAGCGGGCATGGTCACGCGTTCGATCGAAGGCGCGCAGCGCAAGGTCGAAGCGCGCAACTTCGATATCCGCAAGCAACTGCTCGAATACGACGACGTCGCCAACGATCAGCGCAAGGTGATCTACCAGCAGCGTAACGAACTGCTCGAAGCGAACGACGTGCAGGAAACCATCGCCGCGATGCGCCAGAGCGTGATCGGCGACGTCGTGCGCACGTTTGTGCCGGCAGGCAGCATCGAAGAGCAGTGGGAAGCGCCGGAACTGGAAGAAGTGTTGCGCAACGACTGGTCGCTCGATCTCGCCGTTCAGGAGATGATCAACGAGTCGAACTCGATCGACGCCGAAGAGATCTGCGAAGCCGTGCTCGCCGCCGCCGACGAAGCGTACGAAGCGAAGGTCACGCTCGTGGGTCGCGAGTCGTTCAGCGCGTTCGAACGCTCGATCATGCTGCAGACGCTCGACAGCCGCTGGCGCGAGCACCTCGCCGCGCTCGATCACCTGCGTCAGGGCATCCATCTGCGCGGCTATGCGCAGAAGAACCCGAAGCAGGAATACAAGCGCGAGGCGTTCGAACTTTTCGCCGCGATGCTCGATGCCGTCAAGCAGGAAGTCACGCGCGTCGTGATGAACGTGCAGATCCAGTCGCCCGAACAACTCGAGGAAGCCGCCGAGCAGTACGAAGAAAAGGGCAGCCATCTCGAGAACGTGTCGTTCACGCACGCAGACTTCAACGCGCCGGCCGCGGAGCCGACGCCCGCCACCGCGGCGGCGAGCGCCACGGCACAGATGGTCAGCCAGGCGATGGCCGCCGGCGACGATATCAGCGTCGCCACGCGCCCCTCGGACGACGTGCCGAAGGTCGGCCGCAACGATCCGTGCCCGTGCGGCAGCGGCAAGAAGTACAAAAACTGTCACGGCAAGCTGGCTTAATCGGCTACTGACAGATGAACAGGCGACGCAGCGATGCGTCGTTTGTCTTTGCAGGTCTCAACTTTTCACGGCGCCGGTCTCGCTCAGCGAAAGCGGCGTCAGTCTTTCAAAGCGTGCCGGTTCGAAAACCGGCACTCGCCACCTTCAGCGAGACGCGAACATGGCCGTCAACTTCCCTTCGATCGATCCCGCAGCGCTTCATCCCGTCGCCGGCGTCACGCTTGGCTGGGCCGAGGCGAATATCCGCAAGCCCAATCGCAAGGACGTGCTCGTCATTCGCGTCGATGAAGGCGCGAGCGTCGCGGGCGTGTTCACGCAGAATCGCTTCTGCGCCGCGCCCGTCACCGTGTGCCGCGAGCATCTCGCGGCTGTGGGCAAGGGCGGCAAGGGCATTCGCGCGCTCGTCGTGAACACCGGCAACGCGAACGCCGGCACGGGCGAGCCGGGCATGGCGCACGCGCGCGAGACGTGCGCGGAGCTCGCGCGCCTCGAAGGTCTCGATGCGCAACAGATTCTGCCGTTCTCGACGGGCGTGATTCTCGAGCCGCTGCCGATCGATCGTCTGAAGGCCGGCCTGCCCGCCGCGCTCGCGAATCAGCAGGCCGCGCACTGGTTCGACGCGGCGCAAGCCATCATGACGACGGACACGCTGCCGAAGGCGGCGTCGCGTCAGGTGACCATCGACGGTCACGTCGTCACGTTGTCGGGCATCAGCAAGGGCGCGGGCATGATCAAGCCGAACATGGCGACGATGCTCGGCTTCCTCGCTTTCGATGCCAAGGTCGCGCAGCCGGTGCTGGACCAGCTCGTGAAGCATGTCGCGGATCGTTCGTTTAACTGCATCACCATCGACGGCGATACGTCCACCAACGATTCGTTCATCCTGATCGCGTCGGGCAAATCGAGCCTGCCTGCGATCACGTCGACGGATTCGCCCGCGTACGCCGCACTGCGCGACGCGGTGACCGACGTGGCGCAGGAACTCGCGCAGCTCATCGTGCGCGACGGCGAGGGCGCGACCAAGTTCATGACGATTACGGTCGAAGGCGGCAAGGACGCGGCGGAATGCCGCCAGATCGCGTACGCGATCGGCCATTCGCCGCTCGTGAAGACGGCGTTCTATGCATCCGATCCGAACCTCGGCCGCATTCTCGCCGCGATCGGCTATGCGGGCGTGACGGATCTCGACGTCGGCAAGATCGATCTTTATCTCGATGACGTGCTCGTCGCGAAGGCGGGCGGACGCAATCCCGAGTACAAGGAAGAAGACGGCCAGCGTGTGATGAAGAAGAGCGAAATCGCGATCCGCGTGCTGCTCGGACGCGGCAACGCGAACGCGACGATCTGGACCTGCGATCTCTCGCACGACTACGTGAGCATCAACGCCGACTATCGCTCGTAAAAGCGGCGCGCATCGATACGAATATGGACAAGCTCGAACAATTTCTCACGCGCGCCGAGGCAGTGCTCGCGCGCATCGAAGGCATGTTGCCGCCGGCGGCGCCCGATATCGACTGGGAATCCGCGGTGGCGTTTCGCTGGCGCAAGCGTCAGGGGCGCGGTTTCCTGCAACCCGTGCCGGCGATCTCGCCAATCTCGCTCGACGACCTTCGGAACATCGACCGTCAAAAAGGCCTGATACAGCAGAACACGCAGCAGTTCGTGAACAAGTTGCCCGCAAACAATGTTTTGCTGACGGGCGCGCGTGGCACGGGCAAGTCGTCGCTGATCAAGGCGTGTCTGAACGCATATTCGAAGGACGGTCTGCGTCTCATCGAAGTCGACAAGGACGATCTGCACGATCTCGGCGATATCGTCGATCTGATTTCGACGCGGCCGGAGCGCTTCCTCGTGTTCTGCGACGACCTTTCCTTCGAGGAAGGCGAGTCGGGCTACAAGGCGCTGAAGGTCGCGCTCGATGGTTCGGTCGCGGCGCAATCGGACAACGTATTGATCTACGCGACGTCGAACCGCCGTCATTTGTTGCCTGAGTACATGAGCGACAACGAGACGTACAAGCACACGTCCGATGGCGAGATTCACCCCGGCGAAGTGGTCGAGGAAAAGATCTCGCTGTCCGAGCGCTTCGGCCTGTGGGTCAGCTTCTATCCGTTCAAGCAGGACGACTATCTGTCGATCGTCGGGCATTGGCTGAAGCACTTCGGCTGCGATGAAGCGGAAGTCGAAAGCGCGCGCGGCGATGCGCTCGTGTGGGCGCTGGAACGCGGGTCGCGGTCCGGACGCGTCGCGTGGCAATTCGCGCGCGACTGGTCGGGACGCAAGCAATGAGCGAATCGCAAACCGACATCGCGCCCGATGGCCGCAAGGTGACGGAAGTGGCCGTCGGCGTGATGGTGCAGCACGACGGGCGCTATCTGCTCGCGCAGCGGCCCGCTGGCAAACCGTACGAAGGTTACTGGGAGTTTCCCGGCGGCAAGCTCGAGCCGGGCGAAAGCATCGAGGCGGCGCTCGGGCGCGAATTGCACGAAGAACTGGGTATCGACGTCACCGCGTGTCAGCTTTGGCGCACGCTCGAACACGATTACCCGCACGCGTACGTGCGTCTCTTTTTCTGCAAGGTGACGGAGTGGAAGGGCACGCCGCTCGGGCGTGAAGGTCAGGCGATTGCCTGGCAGACACTTCCCGTCGACGTCGCTCCGCTGCTGCCCGCGGCGATTCCGATCCTCGAATGGCTCGAAGAGGAAGAGCGCGAATAAGCGCGAGTGAAGGTCAGTTCAGGCCGCCGTGTGAATCGTCGTCCGGCGGCGTTTCCTGTGAATTACCCGAAATCTTGTACTTCTCGGCCGCCCACGCGCCGAGATCGATCTGCTTGCAGCGTTCGGAGCAGAACGGGCGAAAGCGGTTTTCCGGAACCCAGCGGACATCCTTGCCGCAGGTCGGGCATTTGACGACAGTGGTCATGACGGTAAGACGTGGCGAATCGCGCCGGCGTTGATCAACATCTGGTCCATATTGGGCCGGCTGATTCTATTCAAAGGCTGCAAAGCGTCAGATGAAACGGAACGTCCACATCGACGGCGCGCGGCTTCAGATCGCCGTCCTGCACCGTGAAGCGTACCCACAGCATGTACTTGTTCGCGCTCGCTTCGGGAATCACGCGGGTGTCCGGTGACACGCGCACCTGCATCAGTTGATAGGTGCGGCCGGACAACATCTGCTGATAGCTGCCCTGCATGGCCATCACTTTCGATGCCTGACCTGATTCACGCGCGAGCCGCAACACGATGGCCGCCGCGTCGCGCAAAGCGAGCATCGGCATGACCCATTTCGCGATGTCCTGCCGCCGTTCTTCCACCGGCAACTGCTGCCAGGCGTAATACGACGGCAGATCGAACTTGCACGTGCCGCCCGGAATGATCGTGCGGCTGCGGATGCTCGCGAGCCATTCGTTGTCGGCGAGATGCTGACCGGTCTTGCCGTGCATGTCGGTGAGGCCGCCGAGCGTCTGCTCGATTTCACCGAGCACGGCTTCGAGGGCTTCCTGTTCGATTCCCGGATTGCCACGGAACGGCGCGAGCGTCTGACGCTGCCGCTCCAGTTCCTTCATGAGGTCGGCCTTGAGATCCGTGCGGCCTGCGACTTCGGCGATCTCAAAGAGCGTCGTGAGCGCGACGTGGTGTTCTCGCGCGTCTTCCTGAGTCAGAAAGAACGTGAAGCGCTCGAACAGGTCTTCGAGGCGCAACAGCGTCCGGATTCGCTCGTTGAAGGGATACTCGTAAAGGATCAAGCGCGCTCGCCTCAGCGTGGGTCGGTTGCTTCCATGAGCGGAAGTGAGCACATTCTAATGCCGCATCCTCACCCTAGCAAATCGCGGCATAATCGCTCGCCAAACTGCTTGTTTCGGTGCAAATCAGGGAACTTTTCGACGATTTGGCCAACTCAGGCGGTCAAGCCTTTTCATACGGATGACAGCGACAGATAACGGGCGTGCAACGCGTCGACTTGCTGCGCGAGGGCGTCGTGCGTGGCGGTTTCGTCGTTAATGACGATATCGTCCGCTGCCGCAAGCCGCGCTTCGCGGGACGCCTGCTTCGCGATGATCGCGAGCACCTGTTCGCGCATGAAACCGTTGCGCCGCATGACGCGCGCGATCTGCGTCTCGACAGGACAATCCACCACGAGCACGCGTGCCACGCGCGCGGCCCACTCGCCCGACTCGACCAGCAGCGGCACGACCACGATGTGATACGCGCCTTGCGCCGCAAGCCGCTGGCGCTCCGTTTCGGCGCGAATCAACGGATGCACGATGCGTTCGAGGCGCGCTTTCGCGGTGTCGTCGGCGAAGACTAGCGCGCGCATCTTCGCGCGATCGAGCGAGCCGTCCGCAGCGATGAAATCGTCACCGAATTCGCTTGCGATGAGCGGCATCGCGACGCCGCCCGGCGCGGTGATCCGGTGCGCGATCAGGTCCGTGTCGATCAGCGGCACGCCGCGCGCCGCGAACAGATCGGCGACCGTGCTTTTGCCGCTGCCGATGCCGCCGGTGAGACCAATGCTGAACATCCGTTGCTCCCTTCGATCATCCCAACAAAGAATAAAGCGGTGTGCCGACGAAGAGCGTGATCGCGCCGCCCGCCGCGAGAAACGGCCCGAACGGCAACGGCTCCTCGAAACGCATGCGCTTGCGCCACGTCGCTACGATGCCGAACGCCGCGCCCGCGACGGCCGCGATCAGGACCACTTGCGCGAGCGATGACCAGCCGAGCCACGCGCCGATCGCGGCGAGCAATTTGAAGTCGCCGTAGCCCATGCCTTCCACGCCGCGCACGAGCTTGAAGAGCCAGTACACGCACCACAGAAAGAGATAGCCGACGATCGCGCCTGTCACGGCGTCGTGCAGCGTCGCGAATCCGCCTTCGCCGAAATTCACGATCAGCCCCGCCCACAGCAGCGGCAGCGTCAGCACATCGGGAAGATAGCGCGTGTCGTAGTCGATGAGACCGGCAGTCAGCAAGGTCGCGCACAGTCCGAACGCCGCCAGCGCGGGCCAGGTGGGACCGTAGGCGTACAGCGAGAGCGCCGCGAGCGCACCGCTCGCGAGTTCCACCAGCGGATAGCGCGGGCTCACGCGCGCGCCGCACGCCGAACATCGCCCGCGCAACGCGAGATAACTGATGACGGGAATGTTTTCCCACGCGCGCAGCACATGCTTGCAATGCGGACACGCGCTGCGCGGCACGGCGAGATTGAAGCGTTCGGGGTACGGATCGGCGGAAGGTTTCGACGCTTCGGGCATGGCCGAATCGACTTCCGCGCGCCACGCGCGTTCGAGCATGACAGGCAGGCGATGCACGACGACGGTGAGAAAACTGCCGATCACGAGACCGAACACGACGGCGAACCCGTACTGCACGGCGACGGGAAGCGCGGCGAACGCCGCCAGATAGCGGCTCGCGAAGTGCGCGGCGGACGGATCGAACGAAGGCTGCATGATGGACGAACGGTTGCTTTGGCCCGCGATGCTACACCACGTTGCCGAGCTGAATGATAGGAAGATACATCGCGATGACGAGCCCGCCCACGAGTGCGCCCAGCACCGCGATGACGATCGGCTCGCAGAGGCTCGCGAACACGCCGATGCGCTCGTCCACCTGACGATCGGCCAGTGTGGCGAGATCGAGGAGCATCGCATCGAGCGAGCCCGATTCTTCGGCGACCGCAATCGGCTGCACGACGTCTTGCGGAAAGCAGCCGGCGGCGCGCATGGCGACCGCGAGGCGCTCGCCGTTGCGCAGCCGCGCGGCGATGTCGACCGTGGCGCGGTCGAAGACGCGATTGCCCGTCGCGTGCGTGAGCGAGTCGAAGGCATCCGACAGCGACGTGCCTGCCGAGAGCAGCGTGCCGAGCGCGCGGCTCCATCGGGCGACAGCGAGGGAGCGCAGCAGCTTGCCTGCGAGCGGCATGCGCAACGCGGCGCGATCGGCGGACTCGCGGGCATCGGGCGAGCGCTTCATCCAGCGCGACACGACGATCACCGCACACGCACATGCGATGACGAACGGCACGCTGGCATGCGCGACGCCGTCCGACAGCGCGAGGACGAAGCGCGTCGGCGCGGGCAGCGCGGCGCCGAAGCCATCGAAGATCGTCTTGAAGGTCGGCACGACGCCGATCAGCAAACCCGCGGTGATCGCGAGCGAAAGCAGCAGCACCATGACGGGATAGGTGAGGGCGGCGCGCAGTCGGGCACGTTGCGACGCGGCGCGCTCGCGATCGTCGGCGAGGCGGGCGAGCACGGCCGGCAGTGCGCCCGCCACTTCACCGACCGAAACCAACTGGCAGTACAGCGCCCCGAATGCCGCCGGATGCTGCGCGAGTGCGGCTGAAAACGACACGCCGCGCGTGATGTCGCGGGCGAGCGCGCGCACGATGCGCGGCAGTCCGCCGCCTGTCGCGCTGCCAGCCAGCAATTCGAGCGCGCCCGCGAGTGGCAGGCCCGCTCGCAGCAGCCCGGCGAGTTGCCGTGAGAAGACGGTTACATCGGCGGTCTTCGCTTTCGGCAATGGCGCGGCGCCGAGCGTTTCGAGTCCGGTGACGATTACGCCTTCCCGACGCAGCGAGGCGCGGGCCGAAAGCGCATCGGCGGCGATGATCTTTCCCTGCTTCGGCCGGCCTTCGGCGTCCATTCCGCGCCAGGCGAATCGCAATTCGAGCGCATGACTCATCATTCGATCTCCGTTGCTTCGGCTGCCTCGGCGACGCTCGTCACGCCCTCGCGCACGCGGGCGAAGGCTGCATCGCGCAATGAGGGCATGCCACGCGCCTGCGCCGCTCGCGAGATTGCATGCGTTGCCGCGCGCGAAACGATCAGTTCGCGTAGTTCATCGGATACCGGCATCACCTGATGCACGCCGACGCGCCCGCGATAGCCGATGCCATGACACGCCGCGCAGCCGCGCGCTTCGAACGGATGAAACCCGCCCGCGAGCGGCAACGCCGACGGCGCGCGGCAAATCTCGCACAGCTTGCGCACGAGCCGTTGGGCGGTCACGAGCCTCAGCGCGGACGCGAGGTTGTAGGGAGCCACGCCGATATCGATGAGCCGCGCGATCGCGGCCGGAGCGTCGTTGGTGTGCAAGGTCGAGAGCACGAGGTGCCCCGTCTGCGCCGCCTTCACCGCGACATCGGCGGTTTCAGCGTCGCGAATTTCGCCGACCATGATGACGTCCGGATCCTGACGCATGAACGCGCGCAGCGCCACGGCAAACGTCAGCCCCGCTTTTTCGCGCACGCTCACCTGATTGATGCCCGCGAGCTGAATCTCGACGGGATCTTCGACGGAGCACACGTTGCGCGCTTCGGCATTGAGCATCTGAAGGAAGCAGTAGAGCGAAAGAGTCTTGCCGCTGCCGGTCGGTCCGGTCACGAGGATGAGACCGTGCGGCGCGCGAATCGCCGATTCGACCGCGCCGCTTTGCGCATCGTCGAGACCGAGCGCGGCGAGCGACAAGTCGGGCGGCAGCGCGTCGAGCCGCCGCAGCACGAGCTTTTCGCCGAAGAGCGTCGGCAGCGAGTTGACGCGATAGTCGCCGATGCGCCCGCCCGGAAGTTTCAGACGCAGCCGGCCGTCCTGCGGCACGCGCCGCTCGGCGATGTCCATGCGCGCCAGCACCTTGATGCGCGTGATGAACGCGTCGCGCAAGTGCGGCGGCGGACGCTTCAACACATGCAGCGCGCCATCGACGCGCAGCCGGATGCGCCAATCGTGCTCCGATGGCTCGACGTGGATATCGGATGCGCCGCGCTCGGCGGCTTCACGCAAGGTTTCGGCGAGCAGCGAAACGGCGGGCGTTTCTTGATCGGATGCATTGTCGCGTGCGGATTCGGCCGCACGGGCCGGGCGTGCGAAGGTGTCGAAAGCGTCGCGGGAAGGGGCAGTCATGGGCGTCGGGACGTCGGAGTCGAGATGATCCGATTATCCCGCCCGCGATCGCTCGCGCCCAGTCGTCCGAATGGCTAACGCAGCGCGCGTTTCGGCGGCCCGAGCGGCTTGAAAATCTTGACGGTGCGGATCGCCTGATCGTCGCTGCGCATGACTTCGACGGTCACGTCCGCGATGCGCACCGACACGTCGCCGTCCGGAATATCTTCGAGCGTTTCGAGAATAAGGCCGTTGAGCGTCTTCGGGCCGTCCGTCGGCAGCGTCAGATGCAGCCAGCGGTTCAGTTCCCGCAGCGGCATGCTGCCCGCGACGATGCACTCGCCATTCTCATCCCAGCCGCCGCGCGAACCGGCGCCACGCGGAATCGTCGTCGTGAACTCGCCGATCAGTTCCTCGATGATGTCCTCGGGCGTCACGAGCCCCTGCAACTCGCCGTACTCGTCGACCACGATCGCGATGCGGTGGCCGCTTTCCTGAAAGTACTGCAGTTGCTGGAACACCGGCGTGCCGGCCGGCACGAAATAAGGCTCGGTGAGCAGTTCGCGCAGCGTATCGCGCTCGAGCTCCTGGTTATGCAGCGCCGACAGCGTCTTGCGCACATGCAGGATGCCGAGCACCCGGTCGATATCGCCCTGAAAGACGACGAGCTTGTTGTGATAGCACGTCTCGAGCTGATGCAGGATCTGCTCGAAGGGCGCGTCGAAATCGAGCGCTTCGATGCGCCGGCGCGGGATCATCACGTCGTCGACGGTGATGTTCTCCAGATCGAACAGATTGAGCAGGATGCTGCGGTGCTTGGTCGGCATGAAACTGCCGGTTTCCAGCACGATGGTGCGCAGTTCTTCGGGCGAAATCCGCTGATCGCGCTTGTTTTTCGTGTTGATGTGGAGCGCGGCCAGAATCGCGTTGGCGAACAGGTTGACGAACCAGATCAGCGGCCGCCCGATGCGCATGAGCGGCGCGAGCACGAGGCTCGCGGGAAGCGCCACTTTCTCGGGATACGTTGCGCCGACGATCTTCGGCGCGATTTCAGCGAACACGATGATCAGAAACGCGATGACGCCCGTCGTGATCGACAGGACGAGGTTGTTATGACCGAAGGTGCGCAGCGCGATCGATGTCGTGAGCACCGGGATGATCGTGTTGATCAGGTTGTTGCCGATCAGGATCACGGAGAGAAGCTGGTCGGTTTTTGCGAGCAGCCCCTGTGTCGTGCGCGCGCGCAGCGATCCTTGGCTCGCAAGATATTTCAAGCGATGGCGATTGAGCGCCATCATCGACGTTTCGGAAATCGAGAAGAAGCCGGAAAGGAAGAGAAGCAGAAAAATGGCGCAAATTTGCGCCCATAAGGGAAGGTTGTCCACGCGGTGATCGAGTAGGGGCGGAGATGGGAGGCAATATATCAGACGGGGCAGGAAAGCCCGCTCTGGCCGTTCGGCAAGCGTACGCGGTTTCGCTGCCGGAAATAAAAAACCCGCATGGCGGACCATGCGGGTTTTTGCAATTCTGGTCGGGGTGAGAGGATTCGAACCTCCGGCCTCTACGTCCCGAACGTAGCGCTCTACCAGGCTAAGCTACACCCCGAATTCGACCAACTTGGACTCTCACGTTGTTTCAGTCTCGTTTAAGACTGCCTCGACGTCGAGTAAGAACATAATTCTAGCAGGCTCTCTTTATAGATGGAAGAGGGAAATAGAGAAATCGCGTTCGCCGCTGCCTCGGCTTCCTTTCGCGCGCGTTCCAGCGTGTGGTCGAGCGCGCCGGACGTGGTGATCGCGTCGAAGATCGTCTCGAAGCGATCCGTGCCGCCCTGTTCGATCGCCTCGCGCGCGAGCGCCGCCTGTTCCGGCGTACCGTGCTCCATCAGATAGATGAGCGGCAAAGTGGGTTTGCCTTCGCGCAGGTCGTCGCCGGCGTTTTTTCCCATCGATTCGGGCGTGCCGGTGTAGTCGAGCCAGTCGTCCATGATCTGGAACGCGGTGCCGATGCGTCGGCCGAATTCCGCCGCCGCCGCTTCGGTACGCGCATCCGCGCCCGAGAGCACCGCGCCGAGCTGCGCGGCCGCTTCGAACAGCTTCGCCGTCTTGTAGCGGATCACCTGCATGTAGCGCGCTTCGTCGACGTCCGGATCGTGCATGTTGAGCAACTGCAGGACTTCGCCCTCGGAAATGATGTTGGTCGCGACGGAGAGAATTTCCATCACGCGCATCTTGCCGACGCTCACCATCATTTCGAACGAGCGCGAGTACAGGAAGTCGCCGACCAGCACGCTCGCCGCGTTGCCGAACAGCGCGTTCGCCGTCTTGCGGCCGCGGCGCAGATCGGATTCGTCGACGACGTCGTCGTGCAGCAGCGTCGCCGTATGGATGAACTCCACCACGGCGGCCAGTTCGTGGCGATGTCCGGTCGTGTCGCCCAGCGCGCCGGAAACCAGGAGCAGCAGCGCCGGACGCAGCCGCTTGCCGCCCGCGCCGATGATGTACTCCGAAATCTGGTTGATCAGCATCACTTCTGATGCCAGGCGCTGCCGGATGACGCGATTGACGTGCTGCATGTCCTCGGCAATCGGGGCGAGCAGCGCGGCGGCGTTGGGGGAGGAAGTGGCGGTGGACGACATGATCGGCAGTAAAGGTAATCCGGCGGATTATAAGGCGAATCCGACAGACGACGGGACTCGGCTGTGTCGATTCGCGCGACGTCGGCGGAATTCGGACACGATTCGCTTCGTTTTCGCCGAGGTTGGGATCCGGATCGCGCGCCGCTCCCCGCGCGCGGGAGACGTCACAGGACTTTGACGTCGAGCGTAACCCTATGTATAATCGCGTGTTTTCCCCGCGTGGTGCGTGGAAAAAGAATTTTGAGTGAGGTTCTCAATGTACGCGGTCATAAAAACCGGCGGCAAGCAGTATAAGGTTGCCGTTGGCGAAAAATTGAAAGTAGAACAGATACCGGCAGACATTGACGCTGAAATCACGCTCGACCAGGTTCTCGCAGTAGGCGAAGGCGAATCGATTAAGTTCGGTACGCCGCTGGTGGGTGGGGCTTCCGTCAAGGCTACCGTCGTGTCGCAAGGTCGTCACAAGAAAGTGACCATCTTCAAGATGCGTCGCCGGAAGCACTATCAAAAGCACGCTGGCCATCGCCAGAACTACACCGAACTGCGCATCGACGCGATCAACGCCTAAGGCGTGATCGGGTTCGCACAGATATCGGTTAAGGAGCTAATGAAATGGCACACAAAAAAGCAGGCGGGTCTTCCCGCAACGGCCGCGACTCCGAGTCGAAACGCCTCGGCGTGAAGGTGTACGGCGGCCAGGCAATCAACGCGGGCGGCATCATCGTTCGCCAGCGCGGCACGCGCATGCATCCGGGTGAGAATGTCGGCATCGGCAAGGATCACACGCTGTTCGCGCTCGCCGACGGTCACGTCAAGTTCGTGACCAAGGGCGCTGCGAAGAAGCACACGGTCGTCGTCGTCCCGGCAGCGTAAATTTTACGCACGGGCTTCAGGACCGAAAAAAGGCCCCGCGAAGTTCGCGGGGCCTTTTTCATTTGATGCACTGAAAGGCAGCGCATCGGGTGAATTCAAGGATATCGGTGACCGGCAACGTCAGGTCACGGCAAAATAGCTGCAATACACGGGACGGAGCAACGCATGAAGTTCATTGACGAAGCGAGGATTGAAGTCATCGCCGGCGACGGAGGAGATGGCAGCGCGTCGATGCGCCGCGAAAAGTTCGTCCCGTTCGGCGGGCCGGACGGCGGCGACGGCGGCCGCGGCGGCAGCGTCTACGCGGTCGCCGATCGCAATATCAATACGCTGATCGACTATCGGTTTTCCAAGAAGCATCAGGCGCGTAACGGCGAAAACGGCCGCGGCGCGGATTGCTACGGCAAGGGCGGCGACGACATCACGCTGCGCATGCCGGTCGGCACCATCATTTCGGATCAGGAAACGGGCGAAATCATCGCCGATCTGACCGAGCACAATCAGCAAGTGCTGATCGCGCAGGGCGGCGCGGGCGGCCTCGGCAACCTGCATTTCAAGTCGAGCACGAACCGCGCGCCGCGTCAGAAGACCGACGGCAAGCCGGGCGAGCGCCGCATGCTCAGGCTCGAACTGAAAGTGCTCGCCGACGTCGGCCTGCTCGGCATGCCGAACGCGGGAAAATCCACGTTCATCTCGTCGGTGTCGAACGCGCGGCCGAAGATCGCGGATTATCCGTTCACGACGCTCGCGCCGAATCTCGGCGTGGTGCGCGTCGGGCCGAGCAAGAGCTTCGTGATCGCGGACATCCCCGGCCTGATCGAAGGCGCGGCGGAGGGCGCGGGGCTCGGGCATCGTTTCCTGCGTCACCTGCAGCGCACCGGCGTGCTGCTGCATCTCGTCGACATGGCGCCGTTCGATGAAAACGTCGATCCGGTCGCGGAAGCGAAGGCCATCGTCAACGAACTGCGCAAGTACGACGAGGCGCTCTACGAGAAGCCGCGCTGGCTCGTGCTGAACAAGCTCGACATGGTGCCGGAGGATGAGCGCGAAGCGCGCATCGCCGATTTCGTCGAGCGCTTCGAGTGGGACGGTCCGGTCTACGAGATTTCGGCGCTGACGGGCCAGGGCTGCGAGGCGCTTACGTACGCGATCTACGACTACATCTCGCAGCATTCGGACGCATCGCGTGCGGCGGAAGCGGAAGATCTCGCCGCCGACGTGCGCTTCCGCGACGACGCAGCGAAGGAATAAAAGCAACCACGAGGAGAAAGCGCACGATGCGTTCCGTCATCGCCGCTGCGAAGCGAATCGTAGTGAAAGTAGGGTCCAGCCTCGTCACCAACGACGGACGCGGACTCGACCATGCGGCCATCTCGCGCTGGGCGTCGCAGATCGCGGCGCTGCGCGAGCAGGGCAAGGAAGTCGTGCTCGTGAGTTCGGGCGCGATCGCGGAAGGCATTCATCGGCTCGGCTGGACCAAACGGCCGCGTGAAATCGACGAATTGCAGGCCGCGGCCGCCGTCGGACAAATGGGCCTTGCGCAGGTCTACGAAAGCAGCTTCGGCGCGCACGGCATCCGCACCGCGCAGATTCTGCTGACGCACGCCGATCTCGCCGATCGCGAACGCTACCTTAACGCGCGCTCGACGCTGCTCACGCTGCTGCGTCTGGGCGCGGTGCCGATCATCAACGAGAACGACACGGTCATCACCGACGAAATCAAGTTCGGCGACAACGACACGCTCGGCGCGCTCGTCGCGAATCTGATCGAAGGCGATGCGCTCGTCATCCTCACCGATCAGCGCGGTCTCTTCACCGCCGATCCGCGCAAGGACCCGAACGCGACGCTCGTCGAGCAGGCCGATGCCGGCACGCCCGAGCTCGAGCAGATGGCCGGCGGCGCGGGTTCGAGCCTCGGACGTGGCGGCATGCTGACCAAGATTCTCGCGGCGAAGCGCGCGGCGCACAGCGGCGCGAACACGGTGATCGCGAGCGGTCGCGAAGCCGATGTGCTCACGCGCCTCGCATCGGGGGAGATGATCGGCACGCAGCTCATCGCGCGCACGGCTCGCATCGCGGCGCGCAAGCAGTGGATGGCGGATCACTTGCAGGTGCGCGGCCACGTCGTGATCGACAACGGCGCGGTGCAGAAGCTCACCGCCGACGGCAAGAGCCTTCTGCCGATCGGCGTGATCGACGTGAAGGGCGCGTTCGATCGCGGCGAGGTGATCGCCTGCGTCAACGATCAAGGGCAGGAAGTCGCGCGCGGCATCACGAATTACAGCAGCTCGGAGGCGCGGCTGATTCATCGGCGGCCGAGCGGCGAGATCGAAACGGTGCTCGGGTATATGCTGGAGCCCGAGCTGATCCATCGCGACAACCTGGTGCTCGTCTGATACAAAAAAGCCCGCTGATCCAGCGGGCTTTTGCATTCTGGCGCGACCTGAAATCAGCGCAGATTGATCGAGGTCTGCGTGCGCTTGTACTGGATGTTGTTGACGATCTGCTTCGCATCGCCGGCGGGCAGCTTGCTTGCGCAGAAGTAGTCCTGATAGAGCGCCGCCTGATACGCGTTCAGCTCGCCGTTCTCGATGCGCTTGAAGTCGAACGCGGAACCCTGATCCCAACCGTTCTGATCGTCGTTGATGCTCGCGTAGCGGCGCCATTCGTAGGTGTCGCAACGAATGCCTTCGTAGTTGACGTTTCGCGCGCCCGCCGGACTCGTCGCGACGATCACATAACGCACGACGCCATCCTTGCCGACCGTGAGCGTCGTCTTGTCGACGGCGAACGTGAGCGGCGTGTTCTGCGATACGTTGAACGCGATCAGATTCGACGTTTGCGGCAGAGGCGGCATCGTGTCGATCTTATCTTCGGCCCAAGTCGACTTGCGGTCGAGGAGATAGGTGAAGACGCCGTCGTCCTGCGTGGACGGGCTCTTGTTGCTGGAGCAGCCGGCGAGCACGGCAAGCGCTGCCGCGGATGCCGCGATTACCGCGAGTGAGGCATTCACTTTCAATTGGGTCTTCCCGGAAACATGCGCGCGGGACGCGAAGCGCCCGCCCGGCGGAACAAAGCGAGACGGCACGGCGAGAAGTTCGCCGTGCCATCGATCGAAGTCGTGCTGAGTGTCAAAGTGCGCGATGAACCGCAGCGATCAGTCGTACGCCCGGTTTCACGATGAGCGCTGCACGATCAGATGCACTTCTTCGCTGACCGTGCATTCTGCCTGAACCGCCGCGCCGGAGGCAGTAACGGCAGGTGCTTCGATGGTCATCGTCTGGAGCACGCGTGGATAGCGCGGCCCATGATGCGCGGCTCGCTCGCCGCGTTCGCCGCGGGAGTTGGTTCGCCGCAGAAAGCGGGACAGCTCGGTGAGAGCCATTTGATAAACGTCGCGCTTGAACTCGATGACCGCGTCCAGCGGCACCCAATACTCGTTCCAGCGCCAGGCATCGAATTCCGGATGGTCCGTCGCACGCAGGCAGATGTCGCAATCGCGTCCCACCATGCGCAGCAGAAACCAGATCTGTTTCTGACCGCGATAGTGTCCGCGCACCTCGCGCTTGATGAACTTGTCCGGCACCTCATAACGCAGCCAGTCGCGCGTGCGACCGACAACTTTCACATGCTCCGGTAACAGGCCGGTTTCTTCGTGTAACTCCCGATACATCGCTTGCACAGGGGTCTCACCGTATTTGATGCCCCCTTGCGGAAACTGCCAGGAATGTTCACGCAGCCGCTTGCCCCAAAACACTTCGTTGCGCGCGTTCAAGAGGATGATGCCGACGTTCGGGCGAAAGCCTTCACGATCCAGCATACAGCCACCTTCAAATCCTTTAAAATTGCTTTGATTATAAACAGTTAACGGACCCCGCGCACCGGCACGAACCCGAATTCGGGGCACGTTTCCCGAGCAGGGTGCAAGGCGCTTTGCCAGGCCACGAGGAAGACGGCAAAATCTTCTTCCTTGCAAGAGCCGTCGACCGTTTCCGTCGTTCACCCTCGTTTCGCCCGCTCCGGCGCCGCAACGGCTCCGAAGCGCGCGCCGCATTTGGAAAATTTGAATGAAAGCATCCCGTTTCTTCATCGGCACCCTGAAAGAAGCTCCCGCCGACGCCGAGATCGTCAGCCACAAGCTGATGATGCGCGCCGGCATGATCCGCCGTGTCGCGGGCGGCATCTACGATTACATGCCTATCGGGCTGCGCTCGGTGCGCAAGGTCGAAGCCATCGTGCGTGAAGAGATGAACCGCGCGGGCGCGCTCGAACTGCTGATGCCCGCCGTGCAGCCCGCCGAACTGTGGCAGGAGTCGGGCCGCTGGGAGCAGTACGGTCCCGAACTGCTGCGCTTCAAGGATCGCCACGAGCGCGATTTCGTGATGGGCCCGACGCACGAGGAAGTCGTCACCGATATCGCGCGCCGCGAGATCAAGAGCTATCGCCAGTTGCCGGTGAACTTCTATCAGATTCAAACGAAGTTCCGCGACGAGATCCGCCCGCGCTTCGGCGTGATGCGCGGCCGCGAGTTCATCATGAAGGACGCCTATTCCTTCGATAAGGACCGCGACGGTCTCGCCGAGTCGTATCGCAAGATGTACGAAGCCTATGTCCGCATCTTCACGCGCATCGGTCTGGAGTTCCGCGCGGTGGCGGCGGACAACGGCTCGATCGGCGGCAGCGGCTCGCACGAGTTCCACGTGATCGCGGACACGGGCGAGGACGACATCGCCTATTGCCCGAGCTCGGACTTCGCGGCGAACGTCGAAGCCGCGGATGCGTTGCCGCTCATCGCGCAGCGCGCCGCGCCCACGGAAGAACTGAAGAAGACGCCGACGCCCGGCGCCGCGAAATGCGAGGCGGTCGCGCAGCTTCTGAACATTCCGCTCGAAAAGACCATCAAGTCGATCGTTCTCGCAACCGACAACGAAGGCGCCGAGCCCACGATCTGGCTGCTGATGTTGCGCGGTGATCATTCGCTCAACGACATCAAGACGGGCAAGCTGCCCGGCCTCGCGGGCTATCGCTTCGCGACGGAAGCCGAGATTATCGAATGGTTCGGCACGCCGCCGGGCTATCTCGGTCCGATCGGCACGAAGAAGCCGGTGCGCGTGATCGCGGATCGCACGGTCGCGAACATGAGCGATTTCGTTGTCGGCACGAACGAGGTCGATTACCACACGACCGGCGTGAACTGGGGCCGCGATCTGCCGGAGCCGGAAGTGGCGGATATTCGCAACGTCGTCGCGGGCGATCCGTCGCCGGACGGCAAGGGCACGCTCGAAATCTGCCGTGGCATCGAAGTGGGCCACGTGTTTCAGCTCGGCACGAAGTATTCGGATTCGATGGGCGCGACGTTCCTCGACGAAAACGGCAAGCCCGCGCCGATGCAGATGGGCTGCTACGGCATCGGCGTGACGCGCGTACTGGGCGCGGCGATCGAACAGAACTTCGACGACAAGGGCATCATCTGGCCGGAAGCCATCGCGCCGTTCGAAGTCGTGATCTGCCCGATGGGCTATGACCGCAGCGACGCCGTGCGCGAGCAGGCCGACAAGCTCTACGCGACGTTGCAGCAAGCGGGCATCGACGTGATCCTCGACGATCGCGGCGAGCGTCCTGGCGTGATGTTCGCGGACTGGGAACTGATCGGCGTGCCGCATCGCATCGTGATCGGCGATCGCGGGCTGAAGGAAGGCAAGCTCGAGTATCAGAGCCGTCGCGATACCGAAGCCACGCTGCTGCCCGTCGATGAAGCGGCTGACGTCGTGATGGCCAAAGTGCGGGCCGCGCTCGGGAAGTAATGCAGTACAACTTCCTGTCGGCGACGATCCTTCTGCTGCTGATCACCGATCCGCTCGGCAACATTCCGATCTTCATCAACGCGCTGCGCGGCGTCGCCAAAGAGCGGCGCCGCGTCGTGATCCTGCGGGAAGTCGCGATCGCGTTCGTGATCCTGCTGGTGTTCATGCTGGCGGGCGATCGCTTTCTGCGCGCGATGAACCTCACGGATTTGTCGTTGCGCATCGGCGGCGGGATCGTGCTGTTTCTCATCGCGCTGCGGATGATCTTTCCGCATCCCGATGGCCCGATGGGCGGCGATTCGCGCGGCGGCGAGCCGCTGATCGTGCCGCTCGCGATTCCGGCGCTGGCGGGTCCGTCCGCGCTCGCGACCGTGATGCTGCTGACTTCGCAGGCGCCCGGCAAGATGCTCGAATGGATCGGCGCGCTGACGGTGACGATGATCGTCTGCGCGATCGTGCTGATCCTCGCGGAGAAGATTCAGCAGTGGCTCGGCGAGCGTGCGGTCACGGCGTTCGAGCGGTTGATGGGACTCGTGCTCGTGGCGATTTCCGTCGAGATGATTCTCACGGGAATACGCACTTTCGTGCATCAGCTATGAAAAAAGCGGCCGAGGCCGCTTTTTTTACGTCGCTTCGAAGAGCGATTACGCGCCTTCCGTCAGCGCGCGAATCGTCGGCAAATTCCGCCAGTAACCCTTCGCATCCATCCCGCATCCGAACACGTAGCGATCCGGCACCTCGAATCCGCAGAAATCCGGGCGCAGCGGCTTCGCCTTCGGGATGATCTTTTCGCACAGCACCGCGGACAGGAACGTCTTCGCGCCCATCGCCATGATGCGGTCGCGGATCGCGGCCATCGTTTCGCCTTCGTCGAGGATGTCGTCGAGCACGAGCACGACGCGGTCCTTCACCGATTCCGCCGGCGCCACGCGCCATTGCATCTCGCTGCCGCCCTTGATGGCGTTGCGATAGCGCGTCAGGTGGATGTAATCGAACTCGAGCGGGAAGTCGAGATGCGGCAGCAGCATGCCGGTGAACACGGCCGCGCCTCCCATGACCGAGAGCACGAGCGGGAAGTCGTCTTGCGTCGCCGACTTGATGGCCGTAGCCATCTTGCCGATCGATGCGTTGACTTCGTCAGCCGTCACGATCTCTTCGGAGTGGCTGAAAATATGGAGAGCTTCTTCGCGATTCATAGGGAAAGCGGGGGAGAGGCTGACTTCTTAGTGTGGAAAAAAACGGCGGCGTGCGCCATATGATAAACCCGCGCTTCCTTCGCGTCGGGCGACGCGCGAAAACGCGGGTTCCGAGGTACTACGATCAGCGCATGCCAGGCAACATGCCCTTCATGCCGCGCATCATCTTCTGCAGATTGCCGCCCTTGAGCTTCTTCATCATGCCGCGCATCTGTTCGTACTGATTGAGCATGCGGTTGACTTCCTGAACGTGCACGCCCGCGCCCGCGGCGATGCGGCGCTTGCGCGCGGCCTTGATGAGTTCCGGCTTCGCGCGCTCCTGGAGCGTCATGGAGTTGATGATGCCTTCCATGCGGCGCATCTGCTTTTCCGCGTTGTTCATGTCCGCGCCTTGCGCGGCTTGCTGAAACTGCGCGGGCAGTTTGTCCATGAGCGACGAGAGGCCGCCCATCTTCTTCATCTGCGAGAGTTGTGCCTTGAAGTCGTTCAGGTCGAAGTCGCCGCCTTTCTTGACCTTGTCGGCGAGCTTTTGCGCCGCCTGACTGTCGACGCCGCGTTGCGCTTCCTCGACGAGCGCGAGAATGTCGCCCATGCCGAGAATCCGGTTCGCCATGCGATCCGGATGGAAGACTTCGAGCCCGTCGAGCTTTTCCGCGACGCCGACGAACTTGATCGGCTTGCCGGTGACGTGCCGCACGGAGAGCGCCGCGCCGCCGCGCGAATCGCCGTCGAGCTTCGTGAGCACGACGCCGGTGAGCGGCAGCGCGTCGTTGAACGCCTTCGCGGTGTTGACCGCGTCCTGACCGAGCATGGCATCGACGACGAAGAGCGTCTCAGCGGGCTTGAGCAGCGCGTGCAGCTCGCTGATCTCGTTCATCATCGCTTCGTCGATACCGAGGCGGCCGGCCGTATCGACGATCACGACGTCGTGATAGTGGCGCTTCGCCCAGTCGATCGCCGCGCGCGCGATGTCGGCAGGTTTCTGATCCGGCTCCGACGGGAAGAAGTCCGCGCCGACCTGCTCGGTCACCGTCTGCAACTGACGGATAGCGGCGGGGCGATACACGTCGACGGAAACGGTGAGCACCTTCTTCTTGCTCTTCTCGCGCAGAAGCTTGGCGAGCTTGCCGGTCGTGGTGGTCTTGCCCGCGCCCTGCAAACCGGCCATCAGGATGACGGCGGGCGGCGCGACGGCGAGATTCAGTTCGGCGGCCTTGCCTTCATAATCGCCGCCGATTACCGCGGTCAGTTCCTTCTGGACGACGCCGACGAGCGCCTGACCCGGCGAGAGGCTCGACACGACTTCTTCGCCGAGCGCCTTTTCCTTCACCTTCGCGATGAACTCGCGCACGACCGGCAGCGCCACGTCCGCTTCGAGCAGCGCGAGCCGCACTTCCCGCAACATCTCTTGCGTATTGGCCTCGGTGAGCCGGGCCTCGCCGCGCAGCGTCTTGACGACGCGCGCCATCCGTTGAGTGAGATTATCGAGCATGGGGGAAAGGTAGAGAATGCGGCCCTTTTTCAGCGCAAAACGACTCTGCGCCCCGCGTCGCCGCAAGGGGGAAAACGTCGCGATTCAAGGGCCTAGTGTAAACTTCGAACATGGATATTGTACTGTATGCCCTCACTGCGCTTCTCTACGGCGGACTTGCCGTAGCGGGGTGGCGCGCGCATCGCCACACGGCCGTGGAGCCGGCGCTGGCGGGCGTGCCTTCGGGCATGGCGTCGGCGCCGAAAATGTCGCCGGACATGGGTGGACTGGGCCGCGCTCTATTATTAGTAGCGTTGCTCGTGCACGGCCTCTTGCTGCACACGACGATCTTTCCCCAGAACGCGATGGTCTTCGGCTTCGCGTTCGCGCTCTCCGCGATGTTCTGGCTCGGCGCGGGCATCTACTGGATCGAAAGCTTTTTCTTTCCGCTCGACGGCCTGCGGCTGCTCGTGCTGCCGCTCGCGTGCGTGGCGTCGCTGCTGCCGCTCGTCTTCGGGGGCGTGCGCGTGCTGTCGTACTCCGCCGCGCCGATGTTCAAGCTGCACTTCCTGATCGCGAACATCGCGTACGGACTCTTCGCGATCGCTGCGCTTCATGCCGTGCTCATGCTGATGCTCGAACGCCGTCTGCAGCGCATGCGCGGCATGGCGACGCGTCATACGGGCAACGGCTGGCTCACGAGCTGGCTCGATACGCTGCCGCCGCTCCTGACGCTCGAAAAGCTGCTGTTCCGCCTGATCGCGGCCGGCTTCGTGCTGCTCACGCTCACGCTCGTGTCGGGTATCGCGTTCAACGAGCAACTGGTCGATCGCGCGCTGCGCTTCGATCACAAGACCGTGTTCGCCTTCGTCTCCTGGCTGATGTTCGGCGCGTTGCTCACCGCGCGCCGCATCTCGGGATGGCGCGGACGCGCGGCATTGCGCTGGGTGCTGGCCTCGTTCGCCGCGCTGCTGCTCGCGTATGTGGGCAGCCGCTTCGTGTTCGAAGTGCTGCTGCATCGCGCGGTCGTCTGAGCCCTGAAGGTCTGAACGGACGCACTCTTTAACGGCATTCATTCGATGCGAAATTTCTTCTTTCTGATCGTCCTCTTCTTCGTGAGCCAGTGGCTCCTGAAGAAGCTGCGCCGCGCCAACGAGCGCGCGCAACAGGGCGAGGCGCAGGCCGGCGGCGCGACCGCGGGCGGCGCCAGCGGCGCGCATCGGGCGCGCAATGGCAACGGCAACGGCACCGGCAATGGCGCGGCCGCGAGCGCGCCGCAACTTGCCGATCCGCTCATCCGTTGCGCGCAATGCGGCGTGCACACGCCGCGCAGCGAATCGATCGTCGTCGCGGGCGAGCGCTTCTGCTGCGCCGATCACGCGCGTCATTACGCGAGCCGTCCGACCGGCCGCGACGCGCGATGAACATGCACGTCGTCAGGAAAGGCGATCCGCATATCGACGCGCAAGGCTGGCTGACGAGCGCGACGCAGCTGCCGTCGCCGAACTTCGAGGCGCGTCCCGGCGACGCGGTGCCGACGCTCATCGTCGTGCACAACATCAGCCTGCCGCCCGACGATTTCACGACCAACTCGATCGCCGATTTCTTCCTCAACAAGCTCGATCACGATGCGCATCCGTACTTCGATCATCTGCGCGGCATGCGGGTGTCGGCGCACTTCGTGATCCGTCGCGACGGCGCGATCGAGCAGTTCGTCTCCTGCGACGAACGCGCGTGGCATGCGGGCGTTTCGTCGTTCTGCGGACGCGAGCGCTGCAATGATTTTTCGATCGGCATCGAGCTCGAAGGCAGCGATCGCATGCCGTTCGAGGATGCGCAATACGACGCGCTCGTCGCGCTCGTGCGCATTGTCGTGAAGCGTTATCCGATCGACGCGCTGGCCGGACATTCCGACATCGCGCCGGGCCGCAAGACGGACCCCGGTCCGCACTTCGACTGGCCGCGCCTGCGCCACGACAGCGCGCTGCCGCCTTCATTCTTCCCGTTTCAGTCCAACATCTGAGCGCTGCGTAAGGTCTTTCTCGTTGCGGCGCAGCAGGGTCGCGCGCGATGCCTTGCCGTGCTTTGCGCTAGCAAAAGTCAACCCCGCAACGCCGGACCAGAGGCAAATAAACCTTTTTGAGACTGCGCGGATGTCCACTATACTTGGTGCCGAAAGACGTACTTTGCACTATATCTTGTGTTGTTGAAGCGGCGCCCGCTCCCATGAGCCGGCGCCGCCAGCTTTCCGGCGTGGAGAAGTTTGGCTGGCCCGGGGCGATGCGCGAGACGGTTTCTCTTTGCGAGGAGAGAGGCGTCGGGCGCATCGGGCGCCAGCAAGCAGCACCGTGGAGAAGGCATGCAAGCAAGCGCGAATTGCGTCGACCGACACCGCGCGCCAACGCGGGCACCGCATGAGACGCCAATAACAATGCGGGCCGTAAGCGCCGCGATTCGTGTTTCCAGCCTGCTGTATTCACAGCCTGGCTTACCGCCAAAACACCGCGTGACCTTCATGACGAACTCGTGACGCGCGCGGCATAAGTGATAAATCCGCGGATCATCCGCACCATTCGAACACCAGGAGTTTTGCACATGCAAACCACCGACAACGCCACGACTTCATTCGAAGGCGCATCCGCACAGCCGATGGGCGGTGCGCAGGCCACGGGCGCAGCACAAGCGCTCGCGCCGAACACGACGTATGCCGACTACAAGGTCATCCGTCGCAACGGAAGCGTGGTGTCGTTCGAGCCGACGAAAATCGCGATCGCCGTGACGAAGGCGTTCATCGCCGTGAACGGCGGCCAGGGCGCGGCTTCGGCGCGCGTGCGCGAACTCGTCGAGCAACTGACGCAAGCCGTCGTGCGCGCGCTCGTGCGCAGCCGTCCGCATGGCGGCACGTTCCATATCGAAGACATTCAGGATCAGGTCGAGCTCGCGCTGATGCGCGGCGGTGAGCACAACGTCGCGCGGGCGTACGTGCTGTATCGCGAGAAGCGCACGCAGCAGCGTTCGCAAGAGCGCTCAGAAGCGCAGAACGCGCAGTCGCACGAAGGCGCGATCAACGTGACGGACAACGGCGTCACGCGCCCGCTCGATCTCGACGCGCTGAAGGCGCTGATCGTCTCCGCGTGCGCGAACCTCGGCGACGCGGTGTCCGCCGAGCCGATCGTCGCGGAAACGGTGAAGAACCTGTACGACGGCGTGCCGATGAGCCAGGTGTACGACTCGGCCATCCTCGCTGCGCGCACGATGATCGAAAAGGATCCGGCGTACAGCCAGGTCACCGCGCGCATCCTGCTGCACACGATTCGCCGCGAAATTCTCGTCGATGAAGTAACGCAAGCCGAAATGGGCGAGCGCTACGCCGAGTACTTCCCGCTCTTCATCAAGCGCGGCGTGGAAGCCGGCCTGCTCGACGACAAGCTCCAGCAATTCGACCTGAAGCGCCTCGGCGCCGCACTCGACGCGAACCGCGATCTGCAATTCGGCTACCTCGGCCTGCAGACGCTCTACGACCGCTACTTCCTGCACGTCGAAGGCACGCGCATCGAACTGCCGCAGGCATTCTTCATGCGTGTCGCGATGGGCCTGTCGCTCAACGAAATCGACCGCGAAGCGCGTGCGATCGAGTTCTACAACGTACTCTCGTCGTTCGACTTCATGTCGTCGACGCCGACGCTGTTCAACTCGGGCACGCATCGCTCGCAGTTGTCGTCGTGCTATCTGACGACCGTCGCCGACGATCTCGACGGCATCTACGAAGCGCTGAAGGAAAACGCGCTGCTCTCGAAGTTCGCGGGCGGCCTCGGCAACGACTGGACGCGCGTGCGCGCACTCGGCTCGCATATCAAGGGCACGAACGGCAAGTCGCAGGGCGTCGTGCCGTTCCTGAAGGTCGTGAACGACACGGCCGTCGCGGTGAATCAGGGCGGCAAGCGCAAGGGCGCGGTGTGCGCGTACCTGGAGTCGTGGCACCTCGACATCGAGGAGTTCCTGGAGCTGCGCAAGAACACGGGCGATGACCGTCGCCGCACGCACGACATGAACACGGCGAACTGGATTCCCGATCTGTTCATGAAGCGCGTCGTCGAAGGCGGCGACTGGACGCTGTTCTCGCCGTCGACCTGCCCGGACCTGCACGATCTGTTCGGCGCGGACTTCGAGAAGGCCTATGTGGCTTACGAAGAGAAAGCCGCGCGCGGCGAGATCAAGCTGTTCAAGAAGCTGCCGGCCGCGCAACTGTGGCGCAAGATGCTCGGCATGCTGTTCGAGACGGGCCATCCGTGGATCACATTTAAGGATCCGTGCAACGTGCGCTCGCCGCAACAGCACGTCGGCGTCGTGCATTCGTCGAACCTGTGCACGGAAATCACGCTGAACACGAGCGAGACGGAAATCGCCGTCTGCAACCTCGGCTCGGTGAACCTCGTCGCGCACATGGTGAAGCAGGCCGACGGCAGCTACGCGCTGGATCACGCGAAGTTGAAGCGCACGATCAGCGTGGCGATGCGCATGCTCGACAACGTCATCGACATCAACTACTACGCGGTGCCGAAGGCGCGTAACTCGAACCTGAAGCATCGTCCGGTCGGCATGGGCATCATGGGCTTCCAGGACTGCCTGCATCTGCTGCGCACGCCGTATGCGTCGGGCGAAGCGGTCGAGTTCGCGGATCGTTCGATGGAAGCCGTCTGCTACTACGCGTACTACGCGTCGACGGAACTGGCGGAAGAGCGCGGCCGTTACGCGACGTATCGCGGCTCGCTGTGGGATCGCGGCATTCTTCCGCAGGATTCGCTGAAGCTGCTGGCGGACGCGCGCGGCGGCTACGTCGAAGTGGATTCGTCGGAGTCGATGGACTGGGCGCAACTGCGTTCGCGCATCTCGACCTACGGCATGCGCAACTCGAACTGCGTGGCGATCGCGCCGACGGCGACGATCTCCAACATCATCGGCGTGTCGGCGTGCATCGAGCCGACATTCCAGAACCTGTACGTGAAGTCGAATCTGTCGGGCGAATTCACGGTCGTGAACGACTACCTCGTGCGTGACCTGAAGGCGCGTGGGCTGTGGGACGAAGTGATGGTGTCGGATCTGAAGTACTTCGACGGCACGCTCTCGCGCATCGACCGCATTCCGGCGGATCTCCGCGCGATCTACGCGACGGCGTTCGAAGTCGATCCGAAGTGGCTGGTCGAAGCGGCGTCGCGCCGTCAGAAGTGGATCGATCAGGCGCAGTCGCTGAACATCTACATGGCGGGCGCGTCGGGCAAGAAGCTCGACGAGGTCTACAAGCTCGCGTGGATTCGCGGCCTCAAGACCACGTATTACCTCCGTACGATGGCGGCGACGCACGTCGAGAAGTCGACGGTGGCGCACGGTGCGCTGAATGCCGTGCCGTCGGGCGATGGCGGGTCGGGCGCATCGGGTGCGCAAGGCGGGTTCGGTGGCGTGTCGGGTGGTGCGTCGAACGCGGGTGGCTTCAATGCCGCTGCAGTGGAGGCAGCGCCGGCTGCCGAAGCCGATGGTCCCGTCTGCATGATGCGTCCGGGGGATGCTGGCTTCGACGAGTGCGAGGCTTGCCAATAAGCTTGGGTTGAAGCGGTCTCTGAGGACCGGTGCCGGGTGCTTTCTTCTTCGTGAAGGGAGTCGTCGGTGCCGGTTTTTTTTCGCCGTTGGTTTCGGTGTTGTTTTCGCTGTTGTTTTCGCCGGATCCCGGTTTCGTGTCGGTCTATTGGCACTGCCCCTGTGCGGGGCGGCAGTCACTTTCTTTGCTGCTGCAAAGAAAGTAACCAAAGAAAGCAGCTCGTTCAGGCCCGCGGTCACACGCACGTTGGCCCTGCTTGCCAGCCGCCCGCGGCACTCGCCTAAGTGTCGCCCTCGAAGGACCAACCGGGCTTGGATCGCGCACGGTCTGCCGCCCGAGACGTATCAGGGCGCTGGTTCAGCACCAAATAGCTTCGGCACAGCGCTTCGCGCTGCCGTTGGGTATGCGAGGGAAACCGTCGAGAAGAAGCGCACGCGGACCCGATTAACCGGTCGGCCGCGTAGCGGGCCGGAGCTATTTGGTGCTGAACCAGTGAAGCAAGCGGCGCGATGAGTCAGACCGTGCGCGGTCCAAGCCCTTATCTGCTTGTGGGGGCACTCGCTACAGCCGGGCCATTAGGCCAATCGCCTGTGCCGCGGCCGGTGTGAAGTGCTTAGGCTGGGGATAGCTGCTTTCTTTGGTTACTTTCTTTGCAGCAGCAAAGAAAGTGACCCCTCCGCCGGGGAGGCGGCTACTGAACAAGCGGCGAGATAACGGAAGAAGCAGGACAACAGAAGCAACAACCTCACCCCCGCGTGCCACGCGAAATCTCCGTCCCTGCATCATGCGCGAGCCGCGCGGTAATCGGCATCGAAAGAAACGAGAACAACCCGACGACAACGAACGCAGGCCAGAAGTCGGACCATTGCACGCTCGCATGACCGTTCAGATATTGCGAGAGTTCGAGCGTGATCCCCGCGATGGTCACGCCAAGACCAAGCGACACCTGTTGCACGAAGCTGGCAAGGCTGGTCGCGCGCCCGACATCGCGCGTTTCGATCTCCGCATACGCGAGCGAGTTGAGGCTCGTGAACTGCAACGCAGGGAAGAAGCCGCCGAGCAGCACGACGGCCCAGATCACCCAGGTCGGCGTGCCGGGGAAGAACGTGCCGCACGCCGCGATGGCGATGCCCGACAGCGCCGCGTTATAGAAGAGCGTCTGACGGAAGCCGAAGCGATGCAGCACGCGCGACGCGAGCGAGCGCATGAACATGCCGCCAAACGCCGACGCGCAGGTGATCGCGCCGGACTTGAACGCGGTCATGCCGAGACCTTCCTGCAGCGCGAGCGGCAGAAGAAACGGCACGGCGCCGAGCCCGATGCGAAACATCGAACCGCCGAGTACGCTCGCCTGAAACGTCGGCACGCGGAAGAAGCGCAAGTCGAGCAAAGGCTTCTCCGAGCGGCGCGCGTGGATGCAGTACAGGACGACCATCAGCGCGCCGGCTACGCACATCGCGAATGCCGTGCGTTGCGGAATCAGTTCGCCGCCGACGAGCGAGAGCCCGAGCAACAGCAACACGCCCGCGCTCGCGGAGAGGAAGAAGCCGAACCAGTCGAGCCGGCCCGGATGGTCCTCGTGCGAGTTGGCGATGTAGCGGTTGGTCAGATAGATTCCGGCGATGCCGATCGGAATGTTGATGAAGAAGATCAGGCGCCAGTGCAGATAGGTGGTGATGAAGCCGCCGAGCAACGGACCGACCGCGGGTCCGAGCATTGCGGGCACCGAGAGGTAGTTCATCGCGCGAATGAACTCCGAGCGGCGCACCGAGCGGAAGATGATGATGCGGCCGACGGGCACCATCATCGCGCCGCCGACGCCCTGGATGAAGCGCGCGACGGTGAAGGGGCCGAGCGACGTGGAGGCCGCGCAGAGCAGCGAGCCGACGACGAACACGCCGATGGCCGTGCGGAACACGGCGCGTGCGCCGAAGCGGTCAGCGACCCAGCCGCAGATCGGTATGAAGACGCCGAGCCCGAGCACATAGCTCGTGACGGCGACTTTCAATGTGACGGGATCGCGTCCGAAAGCACGCGCCATTTCAGGAATCGCGGTGACGATCACATTGGCGTCGACGCTTTCCATGAACATCGCGCACGCGACGATGAGAGGGGCAATGAAAGCTTTGACGGCAAGCGGCATGGTGAATCGCGATCAACTCTTGGCGGCAAGAGCGGCGATTATGGCACCGATATGGAGCAGTCGCTGAGCGATCGAAGCGCGTTGCGTGCTGCGATGAACATTGAACGAGGAGTGAAGAAACGATGGACCCGCTGGATCTGCAACGGCTCGTCACGCAGACGATGCGCTATGGCAAGTACAAGGATCGGCTCATCGCGGATCTGCCCGGTCACTATCTCGCGTGGTTCGCGCGTGAGGGTTTTCCAGAGGGCAAGCTCGGCAAGCTGCTCGCGTTGATGCATGAGATCGACCATAACAACCTGCGCTCGCTGCTCGATCCGTTGCGAGGCCGATGAGTTTTTTCGTCGAAACGGATCGCCGCGTAAACGCGCTATAGGTTGTATCGACACGTTTTGCAAGCACAAGATATTGTGGAAACAAGAGACGCCAAATGCTAAACTTCGGCAACGAATTCGAAGCACGCGGCAGGCAAGAGCAGGCGCCTCGACGTACTTGTCCGAGGGTGTTTCGAGTGACGCGGCGCGTGTTCGATGAACAGCATCGAAGCTCATCGAAGAGCGCGAGTGAAGGTAGCAAGCCGCTCGCTTCTCGACACATGTTTTGCATCGCATCGAGTGTCGTCGAGAGACATCGATCGATGAGCGAAGCGAGTCACGCTTCGATGCGTTCGAGATCGCACACTCGACATCGAGCTCATGCTCGCAGCAAAACACGACGTGCTTCGCATCATGCATCGTGCGTCGGCCGCAAAGCACCGTGGGACAAGGCTTTCAAGACATCGATGAAGCCACGCGCAAGCACGTTGCGATGCCTTCGAAGTCACTCGATCAGGACCGCTTCACACACGATTCAACAGATGCCGCATCGAGCTTCACACACACGGCTGCGAGCCAAGTGTTGTATGCAGGTAGCAACGTCGAATCTAAATCGCATGAAAACGAGAATTTTCATGAGCAAACTCTTTTATCGCTCATGAAAAGATGGTACAAACCGATCTAAATTGATGGTGAGAATTTATGCTCAACTGGGATGACGAGACCACTGCCGTAGCTCCCTCGAGCGCTTCGCAACAGAACACGTTGCGCAACGCTCAAGGCACGGCGCAATTCGCGCAAGCTCATCAAGCTACCCATCAGACTGCTCAGGCTAACTCGACGAACATCTTCTCCGATGGCTTCGTTCCGCCCGCAGCCGCTACACCGTCCGCCGGCGTGATCGCCGCGCAGAGCGAAGCGCGCGTCAATGTCGCCGACAAGCGCATCATCAACGGCAAGACCGACGTCAATCAGCTCGTGCCGTTCAAGTACAAGTGGGCGTGGGAGAAGTACCTCGCCGGCTGTGCGAACCACTGGATGCCGCAGGAAGTGAACATGTCCCGCGACATCGCCCTGTGGAAAGACCCGAACGGTCTCTCGGACGACGAGCGTCGCGTCGTCAAGCGCAACCTCGGCTTCTTCGTCACGGCGGACTCGCTCGCCGCGAACAACATCGTGCTCGGCACGTACCGTCACATCACCGCTCCGGAGTGCCGCCAGTTCCTGCTGCGCCAGGCCTTCGAAGAGGCGATCCACACGCACGCGTATCAGTACATCGTCGAATCGCTGGGTCTCGATGAAAGCGAGATCTTCAACGCGTATCACGAGGTCAAGTCGATTCGCGACAAGGACGAGTTCCTCATTCCGTTCATCCAGACGCTGACCGATCCGGCATTCACCACCGGCACGCTGGAAGCGGACCAGAAATTGCTGAAGTCGTTGATCGTGTTCGCCTGCATCATGGAAGGTCTGTTCTTCTATGTCGGCTTCACGCAGATTCTGGCGCTGGGTCGCCAGAACAAGATGACGGGCGCGGCGGAGCAGTATCAGTACATCCTCCGTGACGAGTCGATGCACTGCAACTTCGGCATCGACCTCATCAACCAGATCAAGCTCGAAGAGCCGCAACTGTGGACCGCCGAATTCAAGGCCGAGATCCGCGAGCTCTTCAAGGAGGCGGTGGAGCTCGAATATCGCTACGCTGAAGACACCATGCCGCGCGGGGTGCTCGGCCTGAACGCGTCGATGTTCAAGAGCTACCTGCGCTTCATCTGCAACCGGCGTTGCCAGCAGATCGGGCTTGACCCGCTCTTCCCGAACGAGGAAAACCCGTTCCCGTGGATGAGCGAAATGATCGACTTGAAGAAGGAACGCAACTTCTTCGAGACACGCGTGATTGAGTATCAAACCGGCGGCGCGCTGACCTGGGAATAATAAAAATCCAGGACGTGTTGCAGACGAAATCGATGGGACGGTCAGGCAGCAGCGTGTCGCTCACGCGCGCCTGATCGACAAGGTTTAGGAGAACGGTCGCCCGATGCAAAGTGCGCCTACTGACTTGGCGAGCCGATTATCGGCACGAATGAAAGACAGGCGTTTTGCGATCCCTTCAATGGGATGGGCAAACTTCCCCCCGGAAAATGCCAGCGGCATGCGCGCTGGCTCGATCAAGCGATGGCCGGCGCCGCGAAGATGCGGTGCTGACTCAATTTGGCGCGCGGTGCCTCGGGGCACGGCGCGCCTTGCCGTATTCATTAGCGTAAGCAGGTGGGATCAGCGTACGCCGATGAATAATCCGCTTCGTAGCGTGCGCTGTGAGAGGCGACGCGTGGGAAGCGGGTTTTGACGAAGGGTGTAGTTTGAACTGACTCTCATCTGAAAACCTGAAGGAGAAAAACCATGGCAGTTGCCAAGAAAAAACCCGCCGCCAAAAAGGCTGCAGCGAAGAAAGTCACCGCAAAGAAGGCCGCACCGGCGAAGAAGGTTGCCGCCAAGAAGGTCGCTGTGAAGAAGGTTGCAGCGAAGAAAGTAGCGGCCAAGAAGGTCGCGGCGAAGAAGGTTGCAGCAAAGAAAGTGGCAACCAAGAAAGTCGCAGCAAAGAAAGTAGCGGCGAAGAAGGTTGCAGCGAAGAAGGTCGCGGCGAAGAAGGCGCCCGCGAAGAAAGCCGCTGCGAAGAAAGTCGCTACCAAGAAGGTAGCCGCGAAGAAGGCCGCAGCCAAGAAGGCGCCTGCGAAGAAGGCCGCGGCGAAGAAGGCGCCCGCGAAGAAGGCCGCAGCGAAGAAGGCCGCTGCGAAAAAGGCTCCTGCGAAAAAGGCTGCTGCGAAGACCGCAGCCGCTGCGCCTGCCCCTGCTGCCGCTCCCGCTGCGAAGAAGGCCCCCGCGAAAAAAGCTCCGGCCAAGAAGGCCGCTGCTGCGAAGAAGACTACGGCTGCTGCTCCCGCAACGACGGCAACGACCGTATCGGCGCCTGCTCCGGCTCCGGCCGCTGCGGTCAAGACGGCGTTGAACCCGGCAGCGGCATGGCCGTTCCCGACGGGCAGCCGTCCGTAAGCTCTCGCAGTACGCGACACCCAGGCGCAGTGCGCTGTGCCCTTAGTCCGGGTAAGCCTACCCGGCCTGAACCCGTCGCCGGAAACCTGGCGGCGGGTTTTTCGTTTCGGCGAACGAATTTCATCGCGCGCCTGCGGCTCGTTTCGCGCGGCCAAAGAAAAAGCGCATGCATCTTTCGATACATGCGCTCGCGCCGGGCGACGTGCTCGCCTTGCGGCGGCTATTCGTCCGCCGAATACGTCAGTGCCGCCTCAGTTCAGTGAGTCACGCGCGTGACGCCACCGCTCGACAACAGACGCACCCGCTCGCCCGCCTGGAAGACTTCGCCGTTCGCGGTCTGCGTGATCGCGCGCATGTCGCCGTTATCGAGGCGCACGGTGATCTCCAGACCGTTCTTCATCGCGACGCTGTTCTCGACCGCGTTACCCGCAACAGCGCCGGCCAGCCCGCCGATGATGCCCGCGATGATCGAGCCATTGCCACCGCCGATCGCGCTGGCCGCCGCGACGCCGCCGAGCGCGCCGCCGCCGATCGTGCCGAGGCCGGTCGGCTGGCCGTTGTTCGAACTGATCTTCACGCCGCGCACGCTTTCGACGGTGGCCATGCGCACCGTTTCCTCGCGCTGCGCCTGCGACGCCGTATAAACGTCCGAAGAACTGCTGTTGTAGGCGCAGCCCGTCAGCGCGACCGAGCCGACGAGCGCCATTGCCAGCGCGATACGACTTACCGTTTTCATTCCTTCACTCCAATCACTCAGAACAGGCTGCTTCCGAAGGCCTGTTTGAAACGTTCTTCGATTTCGGCGCGCGTCGGCGCGTAGGTTTGCGGTCCCTGATGTTCGATTTTCAGCGAACCCATCAGACTCGCGAGACGACCCGTTTTCTCCCAGCCAAGCTTGTTCTCGATGCCGTACAGCAGGCCGCCGCGGAATGCGTCTCCGCAGCCGGTCGGATCGACCACCTGATGCGCCTTCACGGAGGGAACGTCGAGCACGCCATCGTCATGATAGATCTGCGCGCCGTGTTCGCCACGTGTGACGACGAGGGCATCGACACGGCTCTTGATGTCTTCGATCGACCAGCCGGTCTTGTTGCTCAACAGCTTGGCTTCGTAATCGTTGACCGCCACGTAGGTGGCGAGTTCAATCATGCGACAAAGTTCGACACCGTCGAGAATCGGCAATCCCTGGCCCGGATCGAACACGAACGGCACGCCGGCGCGGGCCAGTCCTTCGGCGTGTTCGCGCATGCCTCGCGCACCGTCGGGGGCGACGATGCCGAGCGAGATGCCGCGCGTTTCATCGGCGCGGTTCAGGTGCGATTCCATCATCGCGCCGGGGTGGAACGCGGTGATCTGGTTGTTCGCGAGATCGGTGGTGATGAAGCATTGCGCCGAGTGCTGATCGGGCAGCACGCGCACGTATTCCGTCGACAGACCGAGCGCGTCGAGCCGGTCGACGTAGAGCTGCGAATCCGCCGCGCCGAGCGTGGCCATGATCTTCGGATCGCCGCCCAGGAGCTTCAGCGCATACGCGATGTTGCCCGCGCAGCCGCCGAAGTTGCGCCGCATCGTCGGCACCAGGAAGCTGATGTTCAGCATGTGCACCTGATCCGGCAGGATATGGTCGCCGAAGCGGCCCTGGAAGGTCATGATGTTGTCGTAGGCGAGCGAGCCGCAGATGAGCGTAGCCAAGGCGAACGTCCTTAAGAATTGGTGCCGAGGAAAAAAATGCGCATACGAGGCGCGGCGAGCTTTTCACCGCGCCTCGTATGCGCGGACCGCTCCGGTCGAGAGCGGTCCGCCGAAAGAATTACTTCAGTGCGGCGAGCGCTGCGTCGTAATTCGGCTCGTTCTTGATTTCAGGCACGAGCTCCGAGTGCAGCACCTTGTTGTTCTCGTCCAGAACGACCACCGCGCGGGCCGTCAGGCCCTTGAGCGGGCCGCTCGTCACGTCGACGCCGTAGGCTTGTGCGAACTCGTGGCCGCGGAACGTCGAGGCCGTCACGACGTTTTCGATGCCTTCGGTCGTGCAGAAACGCTTCGCCGCGAACGGCAGGTCGCCCGAAACGACGACCACCACCGTGTTGTTCAGGCCGGCGGCTGCTTCGTTGAACTTGCGCGTCGAGGTGGCGCAGGTCGGCGTGTCGAGGCTCGGCACGATGTTCAGCACCTTGCGCTTGCCCGCGAAGTTCGCGAGCTTGATGTCGCCGAGATCGGCGCCGACGAGCGTGAATTCGGACGCTTGCTGGCCTGCGCCCGGAAAGGTGCCGCTGACGTCGATGGGATTGCCGCCGAGGGTAACTTGACTCATGTTGCGCTCCAGAGAATTGTCAGATGCTGACGGGAAAATCGCGCGTGCCGAGCCGTGAGGGCAGGGACGCGCGTCGTGTGGCACTCGGTTCGGAGCCTTGCGCGCGATGAACGGCGCGAGGCCGTGATCACGGATAAAAGACCTGAACCCGGTAATTCGCGGCGACCGCGTCGCCGGTATCCAGCCGGACGACGACCGGCTGCGCGCTTTGCGGCGGAAGGCCGACGGCGAATATCGTACCCGCTCGCGCGTAATCTTGCGGCCAGAGCACGCGACGGATCGCGACGTTGTTCTTGTCGTCGAGCAGTGTGAGTTCGAGCGCCGGATACGCAAGCGCGACATCCAGCCGATTGCGCAGCGACAGCTTCAATTCGAGCTTGTGCGGACCGTCGACCTGACGCAGACCGGAGCTCTCGATCTGCAATCCGTCGATGTCGCGCGGCGGCGAGATCGTGCAGCCGATCTGATCGCAGACGTCCGAATAGAGCGCATGCGAGGCGGGCACGAAGACCATCACGGATTCGCGTTGCCACCACGCGAGCTGCACGAGCAACAGCAACCCCAGCAGCACGGCGACGATGATGCCCACCACGCGCATGGCTTTCCCCGAGCCGACCCGCGCCAGCGCGCGCGACTCTCGCTGCTCGCGCGATTCGCGGATGACCGGAAACGCTTCGTTCGCGCTGACACGGCGAACCGGCGCGGGCGGCTTCTTGCCGACGAAGCCCGGTTCCGCGTCGTCGCGCCATGCGGGTGCCGCGGGCGGTTCCGGCGTCGGCTGCACGGGCGGCGTGTCCTGCTCATGAACCGGTCCGATGAACGGCTCGGCGCGATCGTCGACAGGAGCGAACGGCGCAACGGGCGCAACGGGCGGCTCACCGAGCGGCGCATCGACGCCGCCTTGCGCGGAATTCGCGGCATCGGCATGCGGCGCGCCCACGCGGATGAACTGCTTCAGGCGTCCCGCTTCGCCGGGCAGCGCGGACGGCTCGTTCGCGGCATCGGATTGCGCCGGCTCAGTGCGCGGCGGTGTGGGCCGCGTCTGCCCCGAGGCACCCGCGAACGCGGGGGAATCGCCGTAGATCGTGCGTTCGCTATCCGCGCCGGAGGGTTTGGCGCCCGCCGGCAGAGAAGGCGTAGCGGCATGTCTCGCCGGCCCGGTTGCGCCGAGATCGAGATTGCGCGGTGCGAACGGCCGCGGTTTCAGCGGAGCGTCGGGCAAGGCCGTCACGTGCGCCGGCACATCGGGAGCGGGGCCGGCGCCCGAACTGGTGGTGGGGCCGACGGCGACATCATCGTCGATGATCGCGGCATGCTGAGCGACACCTGCCGCAGCCGGTTCATCGGGAAGCTCGAAGCGATGATGCGCGGCATCGAAAACTTCCTGGCAGTGGCCGCAGCGCACGCGGCCGTCGTGCGGCGCGAGCAGGTGCGGGTCCAGCTTGAACACGGTTTCGCAGTGAGGGCAGCGGGTTGCCAGCGCCATATAGAAGTGCCGTTGGCCTGACGGCCTATTCGTGGAAGATGGCGCTATTCTAAAGGCTTTCGCGCCGCGTTCCCGCGAGGCATACCCAGCCTTCGTGCTCGCGCCAGACGCCGATGTCGATCCACTTGGCGTAGACCGCCGCGACCTCGTCGGCCTGCCGTGCGAGCACGCCCGACAGCGCGATTTTGCCGCCCGGCTTCACCTTCGCGGAGAGCATCGACGCCATCAGCTTGAGCGGATTCGAGAGGATGTTCGCGACGACGATATCGAATTCGCCGGCGGGGCACGCGTCGGGCAAACCGTAGGTCACGTCCGCGCGATTGCGCTCGCTGTTCTGACGCGCCGACTCGACCGCCTGAGGATCGATGTCGATGCCCACGACCGGGTCCGCGCCGCACTTCTTCGCGAGAATCGCGAGGATGCCGGAGCCGCAGCCGTAATCGAGCAGCGATTGCCCCGGACGCACGGATTGCTCCAGCCATTCCATGCACAGGCGCGTGGTCGGATGACTGCCGGTGCCGAACGCGAGCCCCGGATCGAGTTCGAGCACGAGCGCGCTCGGGTCGGGCGCGTCGTGCCACGAGGGCACGACCCAGATACGCTCGCCGATGGAAATCGGATCGAACTGCGCCTGCGTGAGACGCACCCAGTCCTGTTCCTCGACATCGCGCACGGTAAAGGAGGGCGTCGCCGCCAGGCCGATTTCGTTCGCGGCCGCGGCGAGCAGCACGTCGGGATCGGCGTCCTCGGCGAGCAGCGCCACGACGCGCGAGCGGTTCCACGCACGCTTCTCGGGCACGAGCCCCGGCTCGCCGAAGAGCGGCTGCTCGTCGGGCGTGTCGGCGTCGGCGTCCTCGACGGACACCGACAAGGCGCCGACGTCAAGCAGCGCGTCCGACAGCGCTTCCGCGTGCTCGCGATCCAGCTCGGCGATCAATTCCCGGTAACTCATGCTCGTGTCTCGTGCTCTCTTGCTTCGCTGTACTTCAGGACTCTTCGGCGACCGCCGCCTGACGCGCGGCCAGCTTGTTCTCGAGATAGTGGATGCTCGTGCCGCCTTCGACGAACTTCGCGTCGATCATCATCTCGCGATGCAGCGGAATGTTGGTCGAGATGCCTTCCACGACCATTTCCGACAGCGCGATGCGCATGCGGTTGATCGCCTGCTCGCGCGTCGCGCCGTAGGCAATCAGCTTGCCGATCATCGAATCGTAGTTCGGCGGAACGAAATAGCTCGCGTACGCATGCGAATCCACGCGGATGCCCGGGCCGCCCGGTGTATGCCACGACGTGATCCGTCCCGGCGACGGCGTGAACTTGAACGGATCTTCCGCGTTGATGCGGCATTCGATCGCATGGCCGCGGAACTGGATGTCCTTCTGGCGGATCGACAGCTTTTCGCCCGCCGCGATGCGAATCTGTTCCTGGACGATATCGACGCTCGTGATGAGTTCCGTCACCGGATGCTCGACCTGAACGCGCGTGTTCATCTCGATGAAGTAGAACTCGTTGTTCTCGTACAGGAACTCGAAGGTGCCCGCGCCGAGATAGCCCATCTTCTTGCAGGCGTCGGCGCAGCGGTCGCCGATACGCTCGATGAGACGTCGCGCGATGCCCGGCGCCGGCGCTTCCTCGATCACTTTCTGGTGACGGCGCTGCATCGAGCAGTCACGCTCGCCGAGCCAGATCGCGTTGCGGAAGGAATCCGACAACACCTGAATTTCGATGTGGCGCGGGTTCTCGAGGAACTTCTCCATGTACACCTGCGGGTTGCCGAAGGCGCGGCCCGCTTCCTCGCGCGTCATGTTGACCGCGTTGACGAGCGCCGCTTCCGTGTGCACCACGCGCATGCCGCGCCCGCCCCCGCCGCCCGCCGCCTTGATGATGACGGGGTAGCCGACCGTGCGCGCAATCTTCACGATCTCGCGCGGATCGTCTGGCAATGCGCCTTCCGAACCCGGCACGCACGGCACGCCGGTCTTGATCATCGTTTGCTTGGCGGTGACCTTGTCGCCCATCAGGCGGATGGTCTCGGGACGCGGACCGATGAACGTGAAGCCCGATTGTTCGACGCGCTCGGCGAAATCGGCATTCTCGGAGAGGAAGCCGTAGCCGGGATGGATGGCTTCGGCGTCGGTGACTTCGGCCGCGCTGATGAGCGCCGGCATGTTCAGGTACGAGAGGTTGGATGGCGCCGGTCCGATGCAGACGGCTTCGTCGGCCAGCCTGACGTACTTCGCTTCCTTGTCGGCTTCCGAGTAGACGACGACTGTCTTGACGCCCAGCTCGCGGCACGCGCGCTGGATGCGAAGCGCGATTTCGCCGCGGTTCGCAATGAGAATTTTTTCAAACATAGTGGGTCGGCTCATCAACGGGCTCGCGCGAGCGGCCCTCGGGGATCCAATCGGCGGCGCGCTTCTCGACGGATCGATGCTGCTCTGCGCGCCGGCGCGGTGAAGCTGTGCGACGGCGATGCAGACCGCATCCGCCGCACGGCCCGATGCGCCTTCAGTCGCCGATCACGAAGAGCGGCTGGCCGTATTCGACCGCCTGTCCGTTCTCGACGAGGATTTCCTTCACGACGCCGGCCTTATCCGATTCGATTTCGTTCAAGAGCTTCATCGCTTCGATGATGCACAGGGTCTGGCCTTCCTTCACCGTATCGCCGACCTGGATGAACGGGTCCGCGCCCGGCGACGGCGCGCGGTAGAACGAGCCGACCATCGGCGAGGTCACGATGTGACCTTGCGGCACGGCTGCCACCGGCGCGGCCGCTGCGGCCGGCGCACCTTCTCCCGCGCCCGCGAAGTGCGGCGCGGCCGGCGCCTGCATTTGCGGCGCGTACTGTTGCGGCGCCTGCATGTAGACAGGCGCGGCGTTCTTGACGATGCGAACCTTGCCTTCGCCTTCCGTCACTTCCAGCTCCGAGATGCCGGATTCCGAGACGAGGTCGATCAGCGTTTTCAGTTTACGAAGGTCCATCGAAAAATCCCCTTTCAATACTTGGAGACCGGGGTTGCCCGGTGCTTGACTTGATTTGTGGGTGTTCTGAACTGCTCAGCCGCGAGCCTGCGCGGCCAGCAGGCCGACGCGCGCACGCACTCCCGCGCCCGTGCAAGCGCCGACGGAAACGACGGCGGCGGAATCGGTCGGCACACCGCGGGCGTTCATGTCGAACGCCTCGGCGTGGTCGCTTTGATGTGCGCGCCCGAACTGCCAGCGCACGACGCCTGCGGATGCCCTGCGGCGACCGTCATCGTTTTCACGGATGTCGGACTTGACGGCGAGGTGGCCACGCGGCACCGGCAGAGTTGTCATAGTCGCTTCGGGTTGTGCGGAGTTCGGCGCACTTTATCGCCGTTTAGAGAATTTTGTCTAGTTTTACCGCGCGGCGCGTTCCGAAACTGTGGGACAAATTACCGCTCCACGCCGCATGACCGACTCAATTTCCCGCAAGATCGGTGTACTGTACCCTAACTTGCGGCTTACTCAATGCAAGTCGCAGCCTACAGACAGCGAATTTTTACAGGCTGTCGAGTGTGTGCTTCAACTCCGCCGGATCGACTTCGCCCAATTTTGTCGAGCGGATCTGCCCTTTGGCGTCGATCACCACCGTGAAAGGCAGGCCACCCGCGTTGTTGCCGAAGCTACGCGCAAGATCCGCGCCGCCGAAACCGGTGACATAGACGGGATACGCGACCTGCACCTTCTTCAGGAAGTCGTTGACGTTCTTCTCGCTATCCACGCCAAGTCCGATGAACTTGATGCCTTTCTTCTCGTAGTCGCGCTGCATGGCGGAGAGTGTGGGCATTTCCTTCACGCACGGTCCGCACCACGACGCCCAAAAATTGACGACGACCGGTTTGCCCTTGAACGATGCGAGCGGCACGGACGTGCCCGAAGCGCCCGGCGGCGTTGCTTTCCAGAGCTGATCGACGGCGTTCCCGCTCGCCGAGGTCGCGGCGACGCTATCGCCGCCGGTAAATACGTGACCCGCGTAAAAGCCGCCGACGGTCGCGGCGACCGCGACCACGAGGGCCGCCAGAATGCGTGTGCTTTTCATGAGCGTCCAGAAGAAAGATCAGCCGCCGATTTCCAGCGGCGGGGCATCATCGCGATGATCGAGCAGCGTGCGCACCGCCGCGGCGTTCGCGCGCGCAAGGCGTCCGCGACCGTCCGCGCGCACGGCGCCGCGGAGATCATCGGTGCCGTAGAGCGCGATGTGCACGCCGGTCGGCTCCTCGTTGCGCACCCGATGCAGAAAACTCAGCGTCTCGACATAGCCGCGACCGGCGAAATGCCGCGTCTCCGATACGTCGTACTGTATGTTCGCGTTCAGCAGGTAAATCGCGACTTCCTTCGGATTGTCGCAGAAGCATTGCAGATGGACGTCGGAATGCTCGCCCGCCGTGCCGTTGAGCACCGCGCCCGTCAGATACGGGTCGAAGAGTTTCAGGCGTTCCATCCATTCGAGTGCGACTTCGCGCATGCGCCGCAGCACGACCGGCTGGCTCTCGCTCTGGAAAATGGCCTGATATTCGCGGATTTCCTCTTCGATCTGATCGTTATCGGGCAGAAACTCGCCGCCGATCTTCGCCTCGCCGACGACCTGCCGCGCAGCCTTGCGCTTGGCGGTCGAGTAGTCGAGCCCGTCCTCGGCGATCATTCTCGCGGCGGCAATCGCGATTTCCTCGCGCACGCGCTGCGGATCGAAATGTGATTTGCGAACCATGCCGGAATGATACTAGATAAGCTCGGACGGCCCTTTTGCGGACTCGGTGCGGCACGCTCGCGCCAGCGAAGAGCGCCAGGCGTGCTCGGTTACAATATGCGCCTTCAGGCGCCTTTCTGCACGGGTTTGCCCACAAACGGCGCCGTTCCTGTTTTTGCATCTCAATCGCCCGCGCGGCGCGACACGGTTTATGCACATCCACATCCTCGGCATCTGCGGCACTTTCATGGGCGGACTGGCCGTTCTGGCGCGCGAGGCGGGCCACAAGGTCACCGGCTGCGACGCAGGCGTCTACCCGCCGATGAGCACGCAGCTCGAAGCGCAGGGCATCGAGTTGATCGAAGGTTACGGCGTCGAGCAAACCGCGCTCGAACCTGACTTGTTCGTCATCGGCAATGTCGTGACGCGCGGCAATCCGCTGATGGAGGCCATTCTCGATCGCGGCCTGCCGTATACGTCCGGCCCGCAGTGGCTTGGCGAGCACGTGCTGAATGGTAAATGGGTGCTCGCCGTCGCGGGTACGCACGGCAAGACCACGACGAGCTCCATGCTTGCGTGGCTGCTCGAAGACGCGGGCATGAATCCCGGCTTTCTGATCGGCGGCGTGCCGCTCAACTTTGGCATCTCGGCGCGTCTGACCGATTCGAGCTTCTTCGTCATCGAAGCCGACGAATACGACACCGCGTTCTTCGACAAGCGTTCGAAGTTCGTCCACTATCGCCCGCGCACGGCGGTGCTCAACAACCTCGAATTCGATCACGCCGATATCTTCCCCGATCTCGCCGCCATCGAAACGCAATTCCATCACCTCGTTCGCACCGTGCCGGGCGTCGGGCGCATCGTCACGAACGGGCGCGAGATCGCGCTCGAACGCGTGCTGACGCGCGGCTGCTGGTCGGGCGTCGAGCGCTTCGGCGTCGACGGCGGCTGGCAGGCGTTGCCCGTCGAGCAGGGCGCGACCGTCGATGAGCATTTCGCCGTGTACTGGGAGGGCGAGCGGCAGGGCGTCGTCGACTGGCAGGTGCAGGGCGAGCACAACCGCATGAACGCGCTCGCGGCGATCGCGGCGGCGCGCTCGGTCGGCGTGCCGGCGGCGCAATCGGTCAAGGCGCTTTCTAGCTTCCGCAACGTGAAGCGGCGCATGGAAGTGAAGGGCAGCGTGGACGGCGTCACCGTCTACGACGACTTCGCGCATCATCCGACCGCGATCGACACCACCGTCGCCGGGTTGAGGACGCGAATCGGCGATGCGCGCATCCTCGCCGTGCTGGAGCCGCGCTCGAACACGATGAAGCTCGGCACGATGAAGGCGCAATTGCCCGCGAGTCTCGCAAGCGCGGATCTGGTATTCGGCTACGGCGCGCGTGAAGGCCGCGACAAGCTCGGCTGGGATCTCGCCGAGGCGCTGTCTCCGCTCGGCGACAAGGCGCGGGCATTCAACGAGATCGAACCTCTGGTGAAGGCGGTCACGGCCGCCGCGCGCCCCGGCGACCACGTGCTCGTGATGAGCAACGGCGGCTTTGGCGGCGTCCATCAGAAACTGCTCGACGCGCTATCCGCGCGTGGCGCGGGAGGACACTCGTGATTCTCTATCTGCACGGCTTTCGCTCGTCGCCCGGATCCTTCAAGGCGCGCGTGATGCACGCGCGTCTCGCGGAACTCGGGCGGCTCGGCGAATGGCAGTGCCCGATGCTGCCGGTGTCGCCGTTCGATGCCGTCGCGCTGGCGGAATCGCTCGTCGCGGACGAGAAGCCGGGCGATGTGATCGTCGTCGGCAGTTCGCTCGGCGGCTACTACGCGACGTATCTCGCCGAGAAACACGGCTGGCGCGCCGTGCTGCTCAACCCGGCGGTGATGCCCGATCGCGATCTGAGCCACTATCTCGGCGAGCAGCCGTTGTGGCACGGCGACGGCAGCATCACCGTATTGCCGAGTCATCTGGACGAACTGCGCGCGCTCGCGATCGAGTCGATCACGCGGCCGGAGCGCTACTATCTGATCGCGGCGACGGGCGACGAAGTGCTCGATTACCGCACGATGCTCGACCACTATCCCGGCGTGCGGACCACGCTGATCCAGGGCGGCGATCACGCGATCAGCGACTTCCCGGCCTATCTCGCCGATGTCATCGCGTTTTGCGATCAGGCGCCGCCACCGCTCGTCGCCCCGGCGGCGGCGTGAGCGCGCGGCGTCACACCAATTCAACCACCGGCGCAAATCACGCGGCCCGGTCCACCGTCTTACGAGAGTATTGAGTGAACGTTTTCTTCGAGGAATCGGGTAGTTTCAAGGCCGGATCGGTGTTGTCCAAGCAGGGCGACGCGTTCCAGGTCGAGTTGCCGGGCGGGCGGCGCGCCAAGGTGCGCGCGAAAGACGTGCTGATCGAATTCGACAAACCCGCGGCCGGCGATCTGATGCAGGAAGCCGACGCCATCGCACAGGAAATCGATCTCGACTTTCTGTGGGAATGCGCGCCCGAAGACGAATTTCCGTTCGCGGCGCTCGGCGCGGATTATTTCGGCGACAAATTCGGTCCGACCGAACGCGCGGCGCTCGTCCTGCGCATGCACGGCGCGCCGGTCTATTTCCGGCGCAAGGGGCGCGGCCAGTATCAGCGCGCGCCGCAGGAACAATTGCAGATGGCGCTCGCAGGGCTGGAGCGCAAGCGTCAGCAGGCGCTCGTGCAGCAGGGTTACGAAGACGACCTGAAGGCGGGCAAGTTGCCCGACGCGCTGAAGGACAAGGCGCTGGGCCTGCTCACGAAGCCCGACAAGAATTCCATCGAGTACAAGGCGCTCGAAGCAGCGGCGGCCGCGCGCGGCATTTCGCAGGCGCGGCTGATGCTCGAATGCGGCGGCATCGCGTCGCCGCGCGCGTTGCACGAAGCGCGCTTTCTGTCGGAGTACTTTCCGCATGGCACCGGCTTTCCCTCGGTGCAGCCGGGCCCGTTGCCGGAAGATCTGCCGCAAGCGAATGTCGAAGCCTTTTCCATCGACGACGTCACCACGACCGAAATCGACGACGCCTTCTCCGTCCAGCATCTCTCCGACGGCCGCGTGCGCGTGGGCATCCACATCGCGGCGCCGGCGCTCGGCATCACGCGCGGCGACATGATCGATGCGATCGCGCGCGGGCGTCTCTCCACGGTCTACATGCCCGGCGACAAGATCACGATGCTGCCGGACAACGTCGTGGATGTGTTCACGCTCGGCGAAGGCGGGCTGCGTCCGGCGCTGTCGCTGTACATCATCGTGAAGCGCGATACGCAGGAAATCGTCGCGACGGAAACGCGCGCCGAACGCGTGTTCGTGAAGAGCAACCTGCGCCACAACCATCTCGATGCGTTCGTCACCGAGGAAAGCCTCGCCGCCGGCACGGGCGATTACGCGCACAAGGCGGATATCGCGGTGCTGTGGCCGCTCGCGCAGGCGCTCTTCGAAAAGCGTCAGCAGGCGCGTGCGAGTTACGGTCTCAAGCGCGAAGTGCAGCGCAACAACGACTTCAACTTCTATGTCGATGGCGAGCACATCACGATCACGCCGCGCCGTCGCGGTTCGCCGCTCGATCTGATCGTCGCGGAACTCGCGATTCTCGCGAATTCGTCGTGGGGCGCATTCCTCGACGATCACGGCGTGCCGGGCATCTATCGCTCGCAGCGCGGCTTCGGCGGTCCCGGTCCGAAGCGCACGCGCATGCAGACGACGCCCGCGCCGCACGAAGGGCTAGGCGTCGCGCAATATGCGTGGAGCACGTCGCCGCTGCGCCGCTACGTCGATCTCGTCAATCAATGGCAACTGCTCGCGTGCGTGCAGCATGGCGTGACGGCCAAGCTCGCCGCGCCATTCAAGCCGAAGGACGCGGATCTCTTCGCCGTCGTGCAGGGCTTCGACGACACCTACACCGCGTACGCCGATCATCAGCGCCGCATGGAGTATTTCTGGTGTCTGCGCTGGCTGAAGCAGGAGAACCGGAAACAGGTTCCGGCGTCGGTCATCAAGGATGATCTCGTCCGGCTCGAGGAAATTCCGCTGATCCTGCACGTACCGGGGCTCGGCGTGCATGCGCGCGGCACGCGTCTGATGCTGGAAGTCGTGTCGATCGATGAACTGACCGTCGAAGCGTCCTGCCGTCTGCTGCATGTCATCGATGCGCCGTCCGCGAGCGCGCCGGTCGAGGAAGAGGAAGCCGAAGAGGAAATCATCGAGACCGACGATCTTTCCGCCGAAAGCGAAGCCGAAGCGCAGGCGGAAGCGTCGGCGGAGCAGCCACAACCGGAAACGCCGGACAACGCGCAGGAACCGACGCCATGAAAGACCAGTACGCGGTGATCGGCAATCCGATCGAGCACAGCAAATCGCCGTGGATTCACGCGAAGTTCGCCGAGCAGACCGGCGAGCCTGTCGAATACGGGCGCATTCTCGGGCCGCTCAACGGCTTCGAGCGTGAGGTGAAGAACTTCGTCGCGTCGGGCGGACGCGGCATGAACGTCACGGTGCCGTTCAAGCTCGAAGCGCACGCGCTCGCGGATTCGCTGTCGCCGCGCGCGGCGGCGGCGGGCGCGGTCAACACGCTGGCCTTCGGTCCCGATGGCGTGCGCGGCGACAACACCGACGGCGTCGGCCTCGTGCGCGACATCGAGGTGAATCTCGGCGTGAGCCTGAAGGGCGCGCGCATTCTGCTGCTCGGCGCGGGCGGCGCGGCACGCGGCGTCGTGCTGCCGATCTTCGATCGCGCTCCGGCGGCGCTCACGATCGTCAACCGCACGGCGGCGAAGGCGCATCAGCTCGTCGAGCAGTTCGCGCAAAACGCGGCCGAATGCGGCGTGCGCTTCTCGGGCGGCGGCGCCGACAGCGCGGAAGCGGGCCGCTACGACGTGATCGTCAACGCCACTGCGGGCAGCCTCGACGCCGCCTTGCCCGATTGCGACGACAGCGCGTTCGGCGCGGGCACGCTCGCCTACGACATGATGTACGGCGCGCAACCGACCGTCTTCATGCAGCACGCGTCGAAGCTCGGCGCGCGCGCATCGGACGGCCTCGGCATGCTGGTCGAGCAGGCCGCCGAATCGTTCTTCATCTGGCGCGGCGTGCGCCCGGACGGCGGCGCGGTGCTGCGCGAATTGCGCCAGACGCTCGCAGCCAAAGCCTGATATGACCACCGCGCCGATCGGGAGCCGCGCGCCACGCGTGCACAAGGCGGTGCGGCTCGGCCCGGCGCGATGGATCCTGTACGGCGTGTCCGTGCTCGGCATCGCATTCATTGCGACGCAACTTTACTTCTTCGCGCAGATCGGCATCTGGACGGTCGTGAATCCCGGCCCGACGGCCTTCATGCGCTCCGATGCATGGACGCTCGCGAAGACGCATCCCGGCGTGTCGCTGCAGCGCACCTGGGTGCCGTACGACCAGATTTCGCGCAATCTGAAGCGCGCGATCATCGCGTCGGAAGATGCCAACTTCGTCAACAACAACGGCTACGAAACCGACGCCATTCTGCAGGCGTGGGAGAAGAACAAGGCGCGCGGAAAAATCGTCGCGGGCGGTTCGACCATTTCGCAGCAACTCGCGCGCAATCTCTTTCTGTCGCGCGAGAAGAGCTATGTGCGCAAGGCGGAGGAGCTCGTCATCACGTGGATGCTCGAATTCTGGATGGACAAGGAACGCATCTTCGAGATCTATCTGAATTCGGTCGAGTGGGGCAACGGCGTGTACGGCGCGCAGGCGGCGGCGCAGTATTACTACAAGACGTCGGCGGCGAATCTGTCGGTCGGGCAGAGCGCGCGGCTCGCCGTGATGCTGCCGCGGCCCAAGTATTTCGACGACCATCGCAACGCGCCGTATCTGTCGCAGCGTTCACGCGTCATCGCGCGCCGAATGGGTGCGGCGGAGTTGCCGCAATGAAATTCAGTTTGCGAAACTAAACAATGTAAAGCCCTGATATATCAGGGCTTTTTTGTGTTTGGAGTGCTATCGGCGGTCACGTTCTCTCCCATTATCTGAGCATGACGATCACATATTGAATAATTCGAAGAGCCCGAACTACAATCCGACCAAAGCCTGAACGGCACATGCGAGCGACGACCGGAGAGACTCTGCGGCGCGCACGACCAGAACAACGGAGACACGTCATGCACTCGATCGCCTGTCCGCGCTCGCGGGCCTCTTCACACGATCCGCACGTTCGTCCGGCAGTGCGCGCCACGGCGCCCGCTAGCGCCAGCCGACGCGCATCGTGATCGAGAACCGCGCCATGACCAAATTCCAGAACCCTGAAACCGATGCCGCCGAAGCGCAATCCGCGCACGCGAGCGGCCCGAGCGTGAAGCGCAACGGCGCAAGCGGGACGAAGCACACGCCCGATCCCGATGCGATCGCATTGCCGAGCGCGCTCGTCGATGTCACGCCGCAGCAGGCCGGCACGCAAACGCTCCTGCGCGGTCTCGCGATTCTCGAAGCCGCTGCGAACGGCGCGCGCGATCTGCGCTCGTTCGGCGCGGCGCTCGGCACGACGCGCAGCACGACGCATCGGCTCGTGAGCTCGCTCGTGCAGGCGCGCTATCTTCGCCAGGTGCAGGGCGGCTATCTGCTCGGGCCGAAGCTCATCGAACTGGGCACGATCGCGCTCGAACAGATGCCGCTCACGGCGGTCGCGCGCCCGCACCTTCAGGTGCTCGCTGAACACACGCACGACACCATTCACCTCGGCGTGCGCGACGGCGACGACGTCCTCTACATCGACAAGATTCCCGGCACGCGCGGCCTGGAGATGCGCTCGCGCGTCGGGCATCGCATGCCGCTCGCATCGACGGGCATCGGCAAGGCAATGATGCTCGACCTCGAATCGAACACGTGGAAGAAGCTGCTCGAAGCGTCGCATCGCGTGCTCGCGAAAACGAGCTTCAAGCCCGACAACCGCCCCGACTTCGACACCTTCCTGCAGCGCATGACGCGTTATTCGCAAGGCGGCTTCACGTTCGATCTCGAAGAAAACGAGGCATCGATCCGCTGCGTCGCTGCGCCGGTGCGCGATGCGTCGGGCGCGATCGTCGCGGCCTTGTCGGTGGCGAGCACGATTCCCTATATGCCGCATGAACGCATGGAAGAACTGATTCCGGTCGTGCAGCGCGAGGCGCGCGCGATTTCCGAGGAACTTGGCTGGCGCGCCCCGCTGGCGGCCCGCAGGATCAAGCGATGAACGCATCTGTTTCCACGCCCGCGCTCATCGCGCTCGACTGGGGCACGACATCGCTGCGCGCCTATCTGCTGGGCGCGGACGGCGCCGTGCTCGACACGCGCGCATCGCCGGCCGGCATCATGAATCTGCCCGCGGGCCGCTTCGATCAGGCGTTCGAGGAAACCTGCGGCGCGTGGCTCGATGCGCATGCGACGCTTGCCGCGCCGTTGCCCGTGATCGCGGCGGGCATGGTCGGCAGCGCGCAGGGCTGGGTGGAAGCGCCGTACGTCGAAACGCCGGCCGGCGCGGATGCGCTCGTCGCGGGCATCGTCACGGTGAAGGCGGCGCGCGGCGTCGAGGTGCATGTCGTGCCCGGCGTGCTGGAGCGCGGCGTGTTGCCCAACGTGATGCGCGGCGAAGAGACGCAGATTTTCGGCGCGCTGGCGAGCGAGCCGTCGCTCGGAACGTCGGGCGGCGCGCTGATCGGCCTGCCGGGCACGCACGCGAAATGGGCGTTCGTGAGCGATGAGCGCATCGAGCGCTTCTACACCTTCATGACGGGCGAGACCTTCGCCGCGCTGCGCGATCACTCGATTCTCGGCCGCACGATGCAGCCGGGCGCGTCGCACGACGAACAGGCGTTCATTCGCGGCGTCGATACGGCGCGCGATGCCGGTCATGCAGGCGTGCTCGCGACGATCTTCACCACGCGCACGCTCGGCCTCACCGGTCAGCTGACGGGCGAGCAGCAGCCGGATTATCTGTCGGGGCTGTTGATCGGCCACGAGCTGCGCGGCCTGAACGAAGTGCTCACGCGCGAACGATCCGCGCTCGCGGGCAAGACCTTGCGCCTGATCGGCAACGACGCGCTCTGCGACCGCTATCGCGCCGCGCTCGCGCGCTTCGGTTGCCACGACGCACCGACCGTCGCGCAGGCCACCGAGCGCGGCCTTTATCGAATTGCAGCGCGTGCCGGGCTCGTCGCCGCGCCCGTGCGCACGGCCTGAGAAGGAGCCAACACAATGCAGCCTCCCATCAATCTGCCCGCGCCGTACGGCATGCACGGCGGTCTCGCGAAGGCGTTCGCCGCGTGCCCGCTGATCGCGATTCTGCGCGGCGTGACGCCGGCCGATGCCGCCGATCAGGGCCGCGCGCTGTACGAAGCGGGCTTTCGCATCGTCGAAGTGCCGCTCAATTCGCCGCAGCCGTTCGACAGCATCGCGGCGATCCGTCAGGCGCTGCCCGCCGATGCGATCGTCGGTGCGGGGACCGTCCTGCATCCGAGTTACGTCGACAGCGTGAAAGCCGCCGGCGGCGAACTCATCGTGATGCCGCACAGCGACGCCGATGTCGTGCGCGCCGCGAAGGCGCAAGGTCTCGCGTGCGCGCCGGGCGTCGCGACGCCGAACGAGGCGTTTCTCGCGCTGAAGAACGGCGCGGACGTGCTGAAGATGTTCCCCGCCGAACAACTCGGCCCGAACGTGACGAAGGCATGGCGCGCGGTCATCGCGCAGCAAGTGCCGCTCGTGCCGGTCGGCGGCATTTCTCCGGACAACATGGGCCCGTTTTTGAGCGCGGGCGCGAACGGCTTCGGCCTCGGCTCCGCGCTGTACAAGCCGGGCCAGAGCGCGGAGGTGACGGCGTCGCACGCGAAGGCGTTCATCGACGGACTCGCGAAAGCGCGAGGCGAAATCAAATGAACCGGCTCGCCGGCAAAGTGACGATGGTCACGGGCGCGGGACGCGGCATCGGCGCGGCGATCGCGCTGGCGTTCGCGCGCGAGGGCGCGTCGGTGGCGCTGGCGGAACTCGATATCGATACGGCTCGCGCGACGGCCGAGCGCATTTCGTCGGAAGTGAGCGGCGCGCGTGTGATCGCGGTGCAGACCGACGTCACGCAGAGCGCGCAGGTGAAAGAGGCCGTCGGGCATATCGAAGCTTCGCTGGGACCGCTCGACGTGCTCGTGAACAACGCCGGCATCAACGTGTTCTGCGATCCGCTCACGATGACCGACGACGACTGGCGTCGCTGTTTCGCCGTCGATCTCGACGGCGTGTGGAACGGCTGCCGCGCGGTGCTGCCGGGCATGGTCGCGCGCGAGCGCGGCAGCATCGTGAATATCGCGTCGACGCACGCTTTCAAGATCATTCCCGGCTGCTTTCCGTATCCGGTGGCGAAGCACGGCGTGATCGGACTGACGCGCGCACTCGGCATCGAATACGCGCCGAACAACGTGCGCGTGAATGCGATCGCGCCGGGTTACATCGAAACGCAATTGACGCTGGATTGGTGGGATTCGCAAGCCGATCCGAAGGCCGCGCGCCAGGCGACGCTCGATCTTCAGCCGATGAAGCGTATCGGCCAGCCGCAGGAAGTCGCGATGACGGCGGTGTTCCTCGCATCTGACGAGGCGCCGTTCATCAACGCGAGTTGCATCACGGTCGATGGCGGGCGCTCCGCGCTCTATCACGACTAGGCACAAAAGAATGACGCACTGGCCGCGGTGCGACATCACGACAACAAAACGCGGCCACACACCTTCGTAGCGCCCGCATACGGGCATCTTTGAGATAACGGAAAAAGTCGGGAGACAAAAGATGAAACGCAGACTGTTCCTCACGCTGATCGCCGCGGCCACGGCCACGAGCGCGTCCATGATCGCGGCGCCCGTCGCGCAGGCCGCCGACGACGTCAAGATCGGCTTCCTCGTGAAGCAGCCGGAAGAACCGTGGTTCCAGGACGAGTGGAAATTCGCCGAAATGGCCGCGAAGGAGAAGGGCTTCACGCTCGTGAAGATCGGCGCGCCGTCGGGTGAAAAAGTGATGAGCGCGATCGACAACCTCGCCGCGCAAAAGGCGCAGGGCTTCATCATCTGCACGCCGGATGTGAAGCTCGGGCCGGGCATCGTCGCGAAGGCGAAGGCCGACAAGCTCAAGATGATGACGGTCGATGACCGCCTCGTCGACGGTTCGGGCAAGCCGATCGAAGCTGTGCCGCACATGGGCATTTCGGCTTACAACATCGGCAAGCAGGTCGGCGACGGCATCGCCGCCGAAATCAAGAAGCGCGGCTGGGACATGAAGGATGTCGGCGCGATCGACGTGACCTACGAGCAGCTGCCGACCGCGCATGACCGCACGAGCGGCGCGACCGATGCGCTCGTGGCCGCCGGCTTCCCGAAGGCGAACATCGTCGCCGCGCCGCAGGCGAAGACCGACACCGAGAACGCGTTCAATGCCGCGAACATCGCGCTCACGAAGAACCCGCAGTACAAGCACTGGGTTGCCTACGCGCTCAACGACGAGGGCGTGCTCGGCGCCGTGCGCGCGGCGGAAGGGCGCGGCTTCAAGGCGGACAACATGATCGGCATCGGCATCGGCGGTTCGGACTCGGCGTTGAACGAGTTCAAGAAGCCGAACCCGACGGGCTTCTACGGCACCGTCATCATCAGCCCGAAGCGCCACGGCGAAGAGACGTCCGAGCTGATGTACGCGTGGATCAAGGACGGCAAGGCGCCGCCGCCGCTCACGCTCACGACCGGCATGCTGGCTACGCGTGAAAACGTGGCGTCGGTCCGTCAGCAAATGGGTCTGGCGTCGAACTAAAAGTGCAATGGCGGGCCGCGTCTCGACGATGCGGCCCGCAAGAAACCAGGAGGCGATGTGTCAGCGACGCTGCGTTTTGACAATATCGGCAAGGTGTTTCCAGGCGTGCGCGCGCTCGACGGCGTGTCGTTCGACGTCAACGCCGGCGAAGTTCACGGCTTGATGGGCGAGAACGGCGCGGGTAAATCGACCTTGCTCAAGATTCTCGGCGGCGAGTATCAGCCCGATTCGGGGCGCGTGCTCATCGACGAAACCGAAGTACATTTCGCGAGCGCGGCGGCTTCGATCGCGTCGGGCATCGCGGTGATTCACCAGGAATTGCAGTACGTGCCGGACCTGACCGTGTCCGAAAACCTGCTGCTCGGCGCGCTGCCGAACCGGCTCGGCTGGGTCGACAAGCGCGCGGCGAAAGCGCACGTGCGCGAGCGGCTGACGGCGATGGGCGTCGATCTCGATCCGAACGCGAAGCTGCGCAAGCTGTCGATCGCGCAGCGGCAGATGGTGGAAATCTGCAAGGCGCTGCTGCGCAACGCGCGCGTGATCGCGCTGGATGAACCGACGAGTTCGCTGTCGCATCGCGAGACGGAAGTGCTGTTCAAGCTCGTGCGCGATCTCAAGGCGGACAACCGCGCGTTGATTTACATCTCGCATCGCATGGACGAGATTTACGAGTTGTGCGACGCGTGCACGATTTTCCGCGACGGCCGCAAGATCGCGTCGCATCTGACGCTTGCGGAAGTGCCGCGCGAGACGCTCGTGCAGGAAATGGTCGGCCGCGAAATCAGCGACATCTACGACTATCGCGCGCGGCCGCTGGGCGAGGTGCGTTTTGCAGTGAAGAACGTGCTGGGTGACGCATTGAGCGCGCCCGTGAGCTTCGAGGTGAAACGCGGCGAGATCGTCGGATTCTTCGGTCTGGTCGGCGCGGGCCGCAGCGAACTGATGCATCTCGTCTACGGCGCGGACAAGAAGAAGGACGGCACGATCACGCTCGACGGCCAGCAGATCAAGGTTCGCAGCACCGGCGAGGCGATCCGTCACGGCATCGTGCTGTGCCCGGAGGATCGCAAGGAAGAAGGCATCGTCGCGATGGCGACGGTCGCGGAGAACATCAACATCTCGTGCCGCCGTCACTATCTGCGCGGCGGGCTGTTTCTCGATCGCAAGAAGGAGGCGCAGACGGCCGAGCGCTTCATTCAGCTTCTGAAGATCAAGACGCCGAGCCGCAAGCAGCGCATCCGCTTCTTGTCGGGCGGCAATCAACAGAAGGCGATTCTTTCGCGCTGGCTCGCGGAGCCGGATCTGAAGGTCGTGATTCTCGACGAACCGACGCGCGGCATCGACGTCGGTGCGAAACATGAAATCTATAACGTGATCTATCAGCTCGCCGAGCGCGGCTGCGCGATCGTGATGATTTCGTCGGAGTTGCCGGAAGTGCTCGGCGTGTCCGACCGGATCGTCGTGATGCGGCAGGGGCGGATCGCGGGCGAATTGCCGCGCGACAAGGCGAACGAACAGGCGGTGCTGAGTCTCGCGCTGCCGCAGAGCGATAGCGTCGCCGAAGCGGCGTAAGGACAAGAGGAGCGAATCATGGAAGCAAGAGAAAACATCGTGGGGCAGGCGACCGAGACCGTCGCGAACGCGCTGATCCCGCAAAAGAACGACAAGCAGAAGTGGTGGCAGCAGATCACGGAATACAGCCTGATTGTGATCTTCGTCGTCATGTTCCTGACGATGTCGCTGACCGTCGATCACTTCTTCTCGATCGAGAACATGCTCGGTCTGGCGTTGTCGATCTCGCAGATCGGCATGGTCGCGTGCACGATGATGTTCTGTCTCGCGTCGCGCGACTTCGACTTGTCGGTCGGTTCGACGATCGCGTTCGCCGGCGTGCTTTGCGCGATGGTGCTCAACGCGACCGACAACACCGCGATCGCGATCGTCGCGGCGGTGGCGGCGGGCGCGGTGATCGGCTTCGTGAACGGCGCGGTGATCGCCTATCTGCGCATCAACGCGCTGATCACCACGCTGGCGACGATGGAGATCGTGCGCGGGCTCGGGTTCATCGTGTCGCATGGGCAGGCGGTCGGTGTGTCGTCGGATACGTTCATCGCGCTCGGCAGTTTGTCGATGGTCGGGATTTCCCTGCCTATCTGGGTGACGCTTGCGTGCTTCATCGTTTTTGGCGTATTGCTCAACCAGACGGTGTATGGACGTAATACATTGGCGATCGGCGGGAATCCTGAAGCGTCGCGGCTTGCGGGTATCAATGTCGAGCGCACGCGGGTTTGGATCTTTTTGATTCAGGGCGCGGTGACGGCGCTGGCGGGTGTCATTCTCGCTTCGCGGATCACTTCGGGGCAGCCGAATGCTGCTCAGGGTTTTGAGCTGAACGTGATTTCGGCTTGCGTGCTGGGGGGCGTTTCGCTGCTCGGCGGGCGGGCGACGATTTCTGGCGTCGTGATCGGGGTGCTGATTATGGGCACGGTCGAGAACGTCATGAATCTTCTGAATATCGATGCGTTCTATCAGTACCTCGTGCGGGGGGCGATCTTGCTTGCTGCCGTGTTGCTCGATCAGTTGAAGAATCGTGGGTCGAGGGATTGAGGGTTTTTGGTTTTAGTGTGCTTCGGGTTTCGTGGAAGCTTGCTTTCGCGGTGGTCTATTAGCACTGCCCCTCCCCGGGGCGGGGGTCACTTTCTTTGCTGCTGCAAAGAAAGTAACCAAAGAAAGCAGCTTCTCATCGCCCGCAGTCACACGCACGTTGGCCACGCTTGCCAGCCGCCAATGGCCCTCGCCTAAGTGTCGCCCTCGTAGGGCCCCACCGGGCTTGGCTCGTGCACGGTCTGACAAGCTAGACGTTTAGGCGCGCTGGTTCAGCACGAAACAGCTCCGGCACAGCGCTGCGCGCTGCCGCTGGGTTTGCAAGGGAAACCGTCGAAGAAGCGCACGCAGACCCGATTGACCGGTCGGCCGCGAAGCGGGCTGGAGCTATTTGGTGCTGAACCAGTCAGTGAAGCGGCACGAGGCGACAGACCGTGCGCGAGCCAAGCCCAGTTAGTCCTACGAGGGCGACACTTAGGCGAGGGCCACGGGCGGCTGGCAAGCATGGCCAACGTGCGTGTGACCGCGGGCTTAGACG